>NZ_AUTP01000291.1:0-3631 GCF_000498075.1 Pseudoalteromonas sp. TAB23 | reverse complement strand
TGCCAACATATTAAACAGCACAAAAAAGTTAGCTTGGCTGCCATTGCCAAGTGCTACGTTATCGGCGTTAATGTCCCATGCATACTCTTTACTTAGCTGGCCTGCTAATGCAGCTCTAAACTCGTCGTTACCGGTTGGGCCGTCGTAAAGGCCAAATACCTGCGATACCTTGTTACTGGCAACGAGTTTTTGTAATTCACTTAAAAAAACCTCATTTACTTGTGGTACTAATGCGGGGTTACCGCCACCCAGCATAACAATATTAGGATTGTTGCTGTTTTTAGCACCGCCTAAATCTTCCATTAACTGAGTAATGCCGTTGGGTTGTGTGAATTTAGTGCCAAAGTTTGAGTAGTTCATAATGCATAGCGTTTGTTAGTAATGGGGAGGGCAGTATAGCGTAAATAAAGGGCTTAAATTCGATGATGAGAATAATTCAATGCTGAGATTTACAGGTAGCTATAGTAATGTAATTTCTTATAAAAAAAGGCTAAATTAAGGTTTTTTAACGCCGTATAAAAACTCTTCGCCGCAGTCCATATACAAATCAAATTTGGTCATAACTTTGGTAAACATGGGGGCGTGCAAAAACTCGTTTAACCATGCGCGTACATGCGTGTATTCACTTTGTAAGTACCAGTGTTTATCTACGCGGGCAAACTGTCTAATAAATGGCAGCAGAGCATAATCGGCTAGGCTTTTTTCATTGCCCATTAGGTATTTATGGGTAGTTAGTTTTGCTTCAAATTGCTTAATAAACTCTTCGCAGGCTTTTTGATAATAAATTTGTGCCATGTCTTTTGTGCGAGCATAAAATTTGTACTTTTCGAGCACTGGTTTAAATTTCGTGTCGTTTAGCTTAATTAATTCAAGCATGCGCTCAAGTGCTAATGGGTCTTGAGTATGCAGTAAATTATGCGAATCGTTTTGCTTTAAAGCCCACAGCATAATATCTAGGCTTTCATCTATAACTTGATTATTCGGCAGTAATAAAACAGGCACCGTGCCTTTTGGCGATATTTTCAAAAGATGCGGTGGCTTATTTTTAGTTTTTATAGCGCGTAGTAACACGTGTTGCTCTGCCATTAAAATACCCATTCGTGCGCGCATTGCATATGGGCAGTGTTGTAATGAATATAATAATGGCAATGTCATTTTAATACTTACCTTAACTGTTTAAGCCTTCAACATATTGCTGACGTGTTTTTACTTTTACCATATGATTTAACTGATCAGCAGCGTGTGTTTGCCCGCTAATTAAATCTTGAAAATGCGCAAGTAACACGGCTTTGTCTAGCTTTTCTTTATCGCCTGAGCCAATGTCGGTTAAATCAATCATAAACTCGTCAAACTTGTCGGCATAATCGGTCACAATATCCATATTTAAAAATTGCTCGTGGTTATAAATGCTCGGGTAGCCGCCTTTTTGTTTATCAATAGCAAAGCTAATACCTTTAACATTGGTAACGGTGGTTTCTTTTTTACAGCTCAGCATACAGCTTGCGTCAATACGTGGTTTTTTACATCCAACGGTTTGCTGGAAAAAACATTGTCGGCTGGTCATCATTAGTATTGGATGATAAATGCTGTACATCATTTTAAAATTGTTAGGGCGTTTAATATTACGCATTTGTGGTTTGTTTATTTCGTTTGAAATAAACGCGCCTTTTGCGTTTAAATCTTCTTGTAGTGTTAGTAACGCATAAGAGTTTGTGGTGTTTAACAACGGGCCTGCAATCCAATCAATACTCATTTGTACTGCTTTAAATGCAACGCCTGTGTTGTTACTAATAATAAGCTTAGGTTTTACAACCTCGAGCAAACGTACCGCTTCTTCAAAATCTTTACCAATTAACACCGCCGGAAACCACGGAATTAACTGTGGGTGCTCTAAAAATACATTAATGTATTTATCGTTATCGGTTCTAAAGCTCTCTGGTAATTTAAAGTAAACATCGCCACCTGTTAAATCACATAGGTGAACGTCTTTTATGTCCGATATTAAAATAGAGAGTGTTGTTTTGTTATCGGCTTTAGGGTGGTTTACTAGTTTTGGCAGTTCAACAGGGGCGAGTACGTCTTTGCCTTCGTTTAATAAAAACGCGACTTGCTTTTTAATACGGGCGAGCTCTTTAAACGGAATGCTTAAGTTGTTGCCTAAGTTTGAGTAATCCATATTTTTAATTTCAAAATTGGCATTACTAAAGCTTTTAAAGCGTTTATCAATAGCAGCAATATCAACAACCGATTTATCGGCGGTTTGCATAGGCATTTGCGATTGAACTTCAAAGCGTAGAGGCTCTTTTTCGTTTTTATTCGAAAGCGTAATATCGTTTTTATCTTCAATAATTATGTTTACAGTGAATAGCTGGTTTAATTGCCCTGTAAATTCTAATGTAAGCTCGCGCTTTGAAATATCTAAAAATTCAATTTTCTTTTTAACTAACGAATCAATTTCACTTTTTTGAGTGGAAAGCTCTTGCTGTGCATCGTAAATTTGCACGACCGAAATTGCGTTGTTTTTTTCGTTTGCGTGATCAAAGCTATGGTCGCGCGGGTTATCGGTAAACATGTTTTTGGTCATGTCGCCGGTTAAAAACTTATTGGTAAAGTTACGGTTAAACACTTTATACAAGCTTGAATCGTCTTCAATTAGGTTACCGGTTTGCACAAACGTGTCTATTTGTTTGCGCCAGCTATCAATAACCGTATGTACGTAGTTAGCGCCTTTTATACGGCCTTCTACTTTTAACGAATCAACACCTGCAGCTACTAGCTCTGGCAGGTCGAAATAAGCTGAGTTATCTTTTAAGTTTAACGGATGCTTGTTACCCATCGCAGTTGGCTCGTATTCATCACGACACGCTTGCGAGCAGCGACCACGATTGCCCGAGTTACCCACACTTACTGAGCTTGAATAACATTGCCCTGAAAACGCAATACATAATGCGCCGTGCACAAATACTTCGGTTAATACGTCGCATTTATGCGCTACGTCAGTCAGTATTTTAATTTCAGTTAAGTTAAGCTCGCGCGATAAATTTACACGTGTAGCGCCAATGCGCGCTAAAAACTCAACCTGTGATTCGTTATGCGTAGTTAACTGCGTTGATGCGTGAATATGCAAAGTAGGAAAGTGCTTTTTAACAATATTGAATAACCCTAGGTCTTGCACAATAATGCCGTCGAGCGTGGTATTTACCAGCTGATTTAATAGCTTAAATAGCGCGCCCATTTCGTGCTCTAATATAACTACATTTAGCGTTAAAAAAATCTCACAGCCGTATTCATGGGCTAGGCGAAGTGCGCCGTTAAGCTCATCAAACGAAAGATTAGACGCTCGGTTACGTGCATTAAAGGTATCTAACCCACAATAAACCGCATTAGCACCGGCTACAANCGGCTTTTACCGCGTTTACATCACCGCCAGGGGCTAATAGTTCAATCTTTCTACTCATTACAATGTCGCTTCGCTCATATTTAATTGCCGCGAATTTTATCTGGTTAAGCACGTTAATGCTATTTATTGAGGGATATAATAAAGACTAATACCAATTCGCTTAATTAAGTGATCTATTTTGAGGATGGAAAAACGTGTTGATAGCTAGGCAAAAAATTCGCTATTTAGTTG
>NZ_AUTP01000290.1:0-20623 GCF_000498075.1 Pseudoalteromonas sp. TAB23 | reverse complement strand
GAGCCTATGTACTGGAAATACATGTTGCCCTAGCTGGTCGCGCAACATTTGCATAGCAAACTGGGTTTCGTGTTTATCTAAAAACGAGCGATGCACTAATAAACCTGAAGGCTTATTTATAGCCACATAGTTTTCATCTTGATACAAAATAGTCAGCTCGCCATATTCAATAGGCGCCGGACGCTCACTCATTTGGTTCTCCTAAAAAGGTATCAAGGGCTGTTAGTAATTCAATTATTTCATCGCTCCCTGCTTTATTCACAAGTGTCATTTGCGCCATAGGGGCAATAGCAAAGTTACGTGGCAGTGGTTGCTTGTGCGTTATTAATTGCTGTATTTTATCAATAAATACAAATTGTAACCACTGCTCAAACGCCATTGTATCGTGACAAAAAGGAGTATTTGAAAGCAGTGCATCAGCGTCTATTGGCTCACTTTGCCAAAGCGCGTGTTTTTGTAAAAGTGCCGTTAGCTGCACTAAATAAGTTTGGGTTTGCTGGTACATAACCACCCTCTTTTATATATGTAATGCAATTATACCCTGTTCCCTCATAGGCGGCTATGACGTATAATTAATGTAATTTTGCAGTAAAAACAGTTGAGAAAACAATGAGTGATCAAATAGCTACATTAGGTCAGCTTTTAGATGGTGCGGGTACTCAGTGGCGTGCTTTTGATATTGGCAGGCACATTACTAAGCTTGATAAAAAACAATTTTTAGCTATTGAACAAGCTCAAGTGCCTTACCCTTATCCTCTTGCTGGTCATGCTTGGCTCGCTATCCAATTTTGGGATACTAAAGCCAGTAAAGAACCTTATGTATGGTTTTTAAAGTTTCCACTTGATGAGCAAAGTATGCTTGTAAGTGCTAGTCGCGATCACTTTGCTGATATGGTTATTCAAGCGCTAGGCACTGAAATTACAGGTGAGCAAGCCGATGGGAAACTTGATAATAACCCTTATGTTTTTACACCAAACGCAAATAAATTAGCGGCATTTAACGCCCAAGTAAAAGTACTATTAAAACAGCCTGCGTCGCAGTATTACGAGCATGCACAGTTATACTTTAGCGGTAAAATTGGTTTTGATAATTGGCAAGGTGTTGCACTGCAGGGTATTGCCGATTTTGCACTACGCTTAGACAGCGATACAAACTTAAGTAATTTGCAAAAAGCATGGGCGCATTTACCTATTGAAGTACTGCAACCACTCAGTGCCATGCTTGAACACGTTGAAATACCAACATCAATGAGTGAGTTACTTGTTGATTACACACAGACCGCAATTAGTAATAACGATACATTAGCTATAACCGCAGCACTAAGGTCTGCATCGAAAGGTCAAGCTCAAGGGTTATGCGCTCAATTAGTTGATACTGTACTAAGCTCGCCGGTAAGGCACGACTCTGACGTGTTACTAACAATAGCTGGGCGGTGTTTTAAGCAATTAGAGAACCCTGAACGCTTACATGTATTTATGGATAATTGCGCACATCATCAAAAAATTGAAGAATTGTTTCCAAGTATTTTTGCTGACTTAGTTGCAATACCGACTATTCGCCCGCATTTATTAGGCTTATTACGTAAAGAAAATCGTAGCGAAACCCTCGCGCGTGCAATTGGAAGGTTATTCTCTTAAATGGCAAGTTTATGGACGTTCATACTTATTGGTAGTGTAATTTACTT
Source organism: Pseudoalteromonas sp. TAB23 (assembly GCF_000498075.1). Lineage (NCBI taxonomy): Bacteria > Pseudomonadati > Pseudomonadota > Gammaproteobacteria > Alteromonadales > Pseudoalteromonadaceae > Pseudoalteromonas > Pseudoalteromonas sp. TAB23. The sequence goes on along the minus strand of NZ_AUTP01000290.1, from coordinate 18,938 downwards.
ATTTTGGCTTAACCGAAAGGTTGCTGAAGCGGCGAACGTTCATGCTAAACGTCAAAGTGAGCAATTGCAGGTGCAGTTGATGAGTGTTGCATGCACAAAACGCCGCTTTGGTTTTTTAAAGAACGGCAAGCCAGGCATCAAAAGTGAATTTATATTTGAGTTTTCAAGCGATGGTGAAAATGCTTATCAAGGTGTGTTAATTATGGAAAATGAGTTTTTGAAAAGTGTGGTTGTTCCACCGCATAAAATATAAAACTTAATTCAACACAAAAAACTAAGGCGTAACTAAAGTTACGCCCCAATTGGACTGCATCCTGCTAGATATCCATTATCTTAAATCCGTATTATCATCCCCTGAACGAGTAAACAACCTTGTTTACCCTCACATTGCATCCTGCAATATCCATAGCCACCTTGGCAAACCCACGAAATCTATCGTTTGGCTACATACTGTAGCATCATCCCTGGTAATCCTTTTAAGTAGCTCCTGCCACTTTTTGCATCCTGCAATATCCATAGCCATCTTGGCAAACCCACGAAATCTATCGTTTAGCTGCATCCCGTAGCATCATCCCTGGTAATCCTTTAAAGTAGCTCCTGCCACTTTTGCATCCTGCAATGTCCACTTGCCATCTTGGCCGTCCTGCGTAAACTAACGCTCCTGCTACTTCCTGTAGCGTCATCCGTGATTATCCTAAAGTAACTCCTAGCTACTAAGTGCTTCATGCACTTCCTTATTCTTCCTTGTATCCGTTTTAGCTTGTCCTTTATGCTTCCTGCTAGCGTCCGCTATGTTGCCTATTCCGTATCCTTGGCAGTAACTCAATCATTGAGCTATGTCGTCTTGACGAAGTGAAGTTTAAAGCAATCAGGGGGGAGAAATAGGACTTAACATTAAATAAATAAACGTCAAAAAAATGAAAAATAAAAATAAACTTTAAATAACAATAGCTTGAATGAAAAAAGGCTACTTATTAATAGCCTTTAACTGACAATGCTCACGATAATGTGAGATATATCTCACGGCCTTATGTCCATTTGGGCGCATTGGCTTACATCATAATTTTAAATAGTTGGCTCAATTATTGATTTAAACAGTAACTCGCCCTCTACTTGGTTAAAAGTAAGGTGTTTAAATGCTTCAAACTTTTCGGTTTTAAAAAATTCAGTGTGTTCTTTACGCGTTACAAATACAGCCATCCCCGTTGACTCAGCGTTACATTTAACTAAATCATCAAGCCCTCGTAGTAAGTAACGACCAAACCCTTGCCCATGAAAATGTGGATCTACGGCAATAAAAGCTAAAAAGTAGTAATTGCCTTTCTCTTTAAGGGCATCTCTAATTGTTTGTTCTTTATCTATTAATTGATTTGTTTGTAAGTAGCCCGCACTCAGCATTAATTTTAAACGCCAGTGCCAATAACGCTGCGCTTGTAATTGGCTATTAGATTCAAATACACACGCTACTGCTTTTAATTTATCGTTGCGGTATAAACCAATTAATGGCTGCTTTTCTTGCCAAAAACTACTGAGCTCTTCGCGAATTAATGATCGTAATTTTTTTTCGTATACTGATTTATTTTCGTCATTGTAGCTAAGCATGTTTTGTAATATAGGATCGTCATGATAAGCCTGATAAATTAGGCTTGCTGCAGTGCTAATATCTTCTGCGGCTAAATACTGTACGCTGAACGTATCAGCTGGCGTGGTTACACTCATTGTATTTCCTTTATTATTTTAGCTGTAGACTGTTTAACTTTATACCTAACTATATACCTAAAATTATTAACCGTAAATTCAGCGAGAGTTTAACTAGCTAGGAGTAGAGTTAATCCTTAGAATAAGTTTTCATTCGTTTAAAGGAGCAATATCATGGATACGACTAAACACGACATCAATACACTATTTGCACAACTTGGATTACCTAATTCTGATGAACAAATAGATGCATTTATTGCCTCACATGAATTAGAAGACACAACGCTACTCCAAGAAGCTTCTTTTTGGGATGAGGCACAACAGCACTTTTTAGCTGAATCGCTTGCACAAGACGGTGATTGGAGTGAAGTAATTGACGAGTTAGATGTACGCATTCGTCAAAGTAAGTAATTTTATTTAATGTACCCTCTCTTATTTATTGCTAACATAGCATCTGCGCAGCATTTATATGCTGCGTATTTATTTTATTAAAGAGTTATATACCTAATGAATTCAGTTGTATTTGATGCAATTAAAGCCCTTCTTGATGAAGGCAAAACCCCTACTGTAGCACTAACTAAAAGCCGTTTGGCGCAACCGGTTCCTATGCCGATGATTATTGCAGCAGTAAGCCAATATAAAAACAATCCTGATTCAATTAATAACTTCATGAGAAACCCACAGCAGTCAGATAATACTGAGCTTAAAACAAGTCAATTAGATAGAATTGAGCAAAAACTCGATAAACTTCTTGCACTGCTAGAACAAAAATAATTTGAGACTATAAATGTTCGTTGTTGATTTAACTTTTGATTGCTACCAAGACACCACCTTAGAACAAGCCGAACAAGCAATAAATCGCTTAGTAAATGCACTGCGTTTTAATGGTCAAATAATGGGTGAAGAATTTCCAACCGTTTTAAAAGATGGATTTTTTATTACCCGAGTGATGTGCCCTACTGAAGATGCAATGCACCCGCTAAATAACAGCCCGTTTGTTAAGCACAGTATCGAAAAATTACATAGTGCGGGGCTACTTGCGCCAAAAGTAAAAGTGATTGGACAAGATATTCACTCCAACGGCGCTGATTGCTGCAAAGAACCATCAAGTTATATTTTATACACAACCTATGTGCATACGTGTAGCCCGCTTTATTGTGGTGATGACTTTTTGCCTGTGCCGCTATTTCGTATTCCGGCAATTGCTAATGGTGACTATAAAACGCTTATAAAATGGCAAGAAGATTGGCAAGCCTGCGATCAAATTCAAATTAATGGCGCAACCCGTTGTGAGTTTCCGGCACTTGAAGAAATATCGAGTATCCAAAGCGACTTATACAGACGCGGAAAAGACATAACAAAGCGAATTAGTTTTTTAACTAAAAAGCCAACCTATTATTATTTATACCGTGTAGGCGGCGTAGATAAAGTGTCTGAACTTGAACGAAAATGCCCTAGCTGCAATGGCGATTGGAAATTACCTGAATCGTGGTTTGGGTTATTCGATTTTAGGTGTGAGCCGTGTGGCTTAGTGTCTAATATATCGTGGGATTTTCAGTAACCACTTTAATGAGCGCTTAAAATCAGCTTAGTGATGACGCTAAGCTGATTTATTAAACACCTTTTAAACCTCTAATGCCTTTAAAAAAGCATTAATGTTAGGTGCAAGTACATGGTGTGTTTTTTTGCCTACGTGCTCTAAACATACTTCACCAGTGTGCACCAATACACTTACTAGTAAATCATCTTGATCTGTTAAACCAATAAATACTGTTTCTGCCTGCTTGAGCTTGCGTTTCATTAAAACGTGGCCCGTTATATTTTGCTGTAACAAATTAAAGTCTTCTTCGTTCCATGCTTGTAGTAATTCAACCTGATGCCCATCAATATTTGCTGAAATGCTTCCACCGTACATATGCCCATATAGCTCGCTAAGCTCTTTTGGGAAATCAAGCTCAAGTGCGCTGGCTAAATCATTAAGCGAACCTGCAGGTTGCTGACGCGCGCCCTGCCATTGAATGTTTCCTTGCTCGTCAACCTCACCAACTTCACATGGGCTTGGCCATTGCTCGTCGTGTGTGATGAGTGGGTACTTTGCGGTATTTTTCAGGGTATTTTCGCTAAATGTTTGATGAAGTTGTTCTATAAGCAATGCAACAGACATACTGTGAAACTCATTTAAATTAGATATAATGTCCCTATTGTAACTATTTAAGAGCAAACATGACAGATTACAGCAATTCTCCAGACCTTAAAGGTAGCGTATTAGGCCAATCTACTGAGTATGTAGATGTGTACACGCCAAGCTTGCTTTTCCCTATTGCGCGCAAACTAAATCGTGATGCTTTAAATATTGACGAAGCAGAGCTTCCATTTAAAGGCCAAGATATTTGGACAGGTTACGAGCTTTCATGGCTAAACAATAAAGGTAAACCGCAAGTTGCCGTAGCCTTATTTACCTTTGAGTGCCAAAGCAGCCATATTATTGAGTCAAAGTCGTTTAAACTTTATTTAAATAGCTTTAACCAAACCCGATTTGAAAGCATTGATGTAGTAAAACAGCACTTAATTGATGACTTATCAAACGCGGTTAACAGCCCTGTCAAAGTGACTTTATATAATCCTGATGATTACAATTGCTTACCGTGTACGGCGCTGCCAGGTGAATGTATTGATGACTTAGATATTGAAATTAATAATTACGATATTGATGCTAATTCACTTAAAGCAAAAAGTGATAACGTAGTTACAGAAACGCTCTATAGCCATTTACTTAAGTCGAACTGTTTAATTACCTCTCAGCCTGACTGGGCAAGTGTGATCATACGATACACAGGCGAGCAAATATGTCGCGAATCGTTACTGCGTTATTTAATTTCGTTCAGAACGCATAACGAATTTCATGAGCAGTGTGTTGAGCGTATTTATAGCGATTTAACAACACAACTTAATATTAAAGAGTTAGAGGTTTACGCGCGTTATACTCGTCGCGGTGGGCTTGATATAAACCCGTATCGCTCTACGCATTATAACGACACGCCATTTGCAGTTAAAATTAATCGTCAATAGATTTTTTGCACTGGAATATAAATATTGAAAAAGTAGCCTAGGCTCCTTTTCTATTTGTATATTTAATTAATACCAATTCGCTTAATTAAGTGAGCTATTTTGAGGCTGGGAAAACGTGTTGATAGCTAGGCAAAAAATTCGCTATTTAGTTGTTCTAAATGAGAATCTTTTAACGCAGGTAGCGACACGTTTAGCCCCGCAAAATGATTAAGTATTATTGCGGATTGGTATAACTTCACGCTTAGTGGGTATAGGCATACCACACACATCAATGTAGCTATGTGCTTTAACAAACCATGGTTCAATACGGTTTTTACGAGCACTGATTAAGTTTTTAAACACAGATGAGTTTGTTTTCATCACTTTAAATATACTTTTATCGCTTTGTACATCGCCAAGTACTTGTATATTGGTAATTGGGTTAAATACTTTACCTTCAGTTGGTGTACGCGCTAAACGATTAAAATGCTCTATACCTTCGAGCACTCGACCAAACACCGTAATGTTTTTATCAAGGTAGCGCGGGCCTTGCCCTATCGTTACAAAAAACTCCGTACTCGCACTATTTATATCGTTATCGCGCGCCATTGCAAACACACCACTACAATGCACTTGCCATGTTTGCGTATGTGCTGAGTTTTGAGCTACTGCAAAGCCGTTTAAAAAGCCAGTAACTAGTGCATATCCGTCGCCATTTAGCTCAGTAATTAAAAGTGGTTTGTTTGTTGTTAAATAAAACTCAGCAGGGACTGTTTTATCTGCCGTTTTAATTAACTTTTTACCCGAGCTGTCCCCGCCCTGAGCAACAAAACCTTCAACAAACCGATAAACGCTAGTATTTTTATAAAACCCTTCTCGCGCTAACTTTTTAATGTTTTGAGTGTGCTTTGGGGCAAGCCGTTCATTGAGCTCAACATACGCATCGCCCGTTGGCAGCGTTATCTTTAAAATATTTTGAGCGTTCACTACTCGCCAGTCATTATCTTTTGCACTAGCAATTACCTCACTCGCGCTCAATAAAGGTAGCTCTTGATTAGCAACACCATTACCTAGTTGTTGAGCACAACCGCTCAACAAAACACTAAGCAGAGCCGGCAATATAATTTTTTTCATCGCTTATATCCTTATAATTATTATAGTTTTGGTTATTCCCAATCAAACTTATATAGCACATCAACATTTTGGTATAGCCCGCTCGTTATTTCTATGTATAACTGTGAAAGTAACTGATAACGCACAGCCACTTCACTGAGCGAATCAAATACACCCACGCTATATTTAACTTGCAAACTGGGTGCTACGTAACCTGATATTTCTACTTTGGTGCTATCACCACTACCTGATGAGCTTAAACTTACATCTGACAGCCCAAAGGTTTCACCTACCTTAGAAACAACCCCTTCGCTGCGGCTAACCCCTTGAGAGAGTAATAACTGTGTGAGCATAGCATCGCTTGACGAACTTTCTCCATCGCCTAAAGGTTGACCATTAAGTAAATATGCGAGTGCTTGAGCTTGATCCATCGCAGGCTCAGAAAATATTTTAAGCGTTGGTTGTTCAACATTACCCGTGAGCGTAACCCCTGCAATGACACCATTTGCAGTCGTATCGGGGTTACGTATTGCTTTAATATTTAAAAATGGTTGTTCAATTGAACCGCTAAAACCTACTTGCCCGGTGCTGATTATTAAATCTTGCCCAAAGGCTAAGTAAGTACCTTCAATTAAGTTAAGCTCACCTGTGGCTATGATTGGCGCACCTTGACTCATTTTTATCGCTAAATCACCCGCAACTTTTGATTCCAAGCCAAACGACTCTACTTTTACATCGTTTTCAACAATCACTTTTAAATCTATGTCGTAATCAAACGGAACTGTTTCTGTGGCCTCAGTTTTTTGATCAACAATAATTTCATCATCGCTAACTTGCACCGCGCCCTCAGGAAGCTCTTCAATCATTATACGACCGTAAGGCACAACTACCTCACCAGCAAGCTTGAGTGCATTATTAGCCAAGCCTATTTTTAAATCCGGCGATACTTTAAAAGTAACCCCTTGCTGCGCGCGTACATAAAACTGATCGCCAACTACCGCAACATTTACAGCAGGCTGCGCACCTTGCCAATCAACGTCACCGGTTAGATTTATTTTACCGCCTTGATTGTCGTTTAAGTTGCCTTTTATTGTGGCTGTTGTTTTATCAAACAATACGTTTATATTTGAGTTTTGCAGCGCTATAGGTAATTGCTCGCCCTCTAAACTAATATCGCTCACATTAAGCTCCCCATTTAATAAAGGATCTTTTAACGTACCTGCTAACGCCACTTTACCGCTAATATCACCTTTTAACTGCTCGAGCGTTTCAAGAAAAGGTTGTAAGTCTGAAAGGAGTATTTTATCAATATTAATGGTGCCATTAAGCGCTTGCGTATCTTGTATATCATCGATATTAATTTGTGTATTAATTTTGCCTAATACACTTGATTCTAAATTAGCTTCAAGCTTGCCAATTTGAGAATCCGAAAACGCACTAATACTTAATGTTTCGATTGGTAATTTAAAACGATCTTCTTCCGAGGTTAGCACTGCTTCTAAGTCGCTAGAATCGATATTTGCGCGTAATGTTTTAAGCGCGCCGCTTTGCCAATTAAGTGCTACATCGCCAGCTATATTACCGCGAGTACGAATGCTATTAGGTAAAAAGTGCTTAAGCTCCTCAAGTGCTAAGTTGCTTAGTTTAGCATTTAACTGACCGAGATTTTTTGACTGCGCTAAGGTGTCTATACATAATTCACTTTGCTCAGATGCCCAACAATGTGCACTTACATCAAAGTCGCCACTTTGCGTATTAACCATAATGGCAATATTTTTAGTATTACTAAAACTAAGCTTTTTATCGCTGAGCGTTACATTACTAAGCTCGCCATTCCAAGTGGTATTATTAATTTTGCCATTAACTTCAAGCTCTACACTGCCTTGCTCGGCATCTATAGATGCCGTAAGTTGGTGATCTGTTTTGTCGCCGCTAATATAAATTTTAACGCTATTAATTTGCTGTTCGGCTACAAGCGCCGAACCAACACTTACCGAAACATCGGTTTGCCAATCGGCTGCGGTATTTAACTGCCCTTTTACTGATAGTTTATTAATGTTTATTTCATCAAAAATAAAGCGATCTAGTATTAGTGCTAAATCAACAGACGGCGTTAACCTTTCCCCTCTCACTTTTAAATTTGCGTTACCGTCGGCAGTAAATGGAATATTAGCTTTTTCATCACTTTTTAGCGTTACTTTGCCATCAACCTGCCAAGTATCATCAACTTGCCCGCTTAGTGCTAATTTATTGGTGCCGCTACTTAAATAAAAGCTATCAATATTAGCTTTTAACATATTATCGAGCTTAAAGTTTGAGGCAAATTCTAGTGGCACGTCGTTAAGTAACCCGCTTAACTTTGTATTATTCATTTGTAGCTGCCACTTGTCGTCAGCTGCACTAAACGAGCCTTTAAACTGTCCTGAAATATCACTGGTAGCGACATCAGTTAAGTACTGCGCTTTTAAGTTAGCAACCGTGCCATTAAAGTTAGCCTGTATGCCTTTTTGCCAATCAACATTGGCTTTTATAGTTGCACTGCTTTCGTTTGCTTTAATGCTTAGCGCTTGTAAAGTTGCTTTGGTAAGACTGCCTTTTAATTGGGTATTTAAGTCAACAGCTGGGTACGCGCCTAGTTGGCTCTTCGCCTGTAGGCTAAGCTGATAGTCGTCAGCATTACCTTGTGCGTTAAGGCTTACATTTCGCAATTTAAGCTCATTACTTTGTGCATCAATAAGCCACTGCTTAATTTTTCCATTTAACTCAAACGGATAGTTTTTTTGCTTTAAATTTGCTGTTGCCGTTAAACTAAGTGGGTATTGCCCCTGTGTTTCTAAATTTAAGTTTAGATTTGATAAGTCGCCATTCAACTGCAAATTGGCTTGGTGCTCGTCACTTTGTAAAACAACATCCCCTTTCACGGGCAAATTCCCTGCAAGCTCAGCGTTAAGATGCGTATTAAGCTGCCACTGTTCATACTTTGCTGAGAATGACTCTAAATTAATAACCGCATCTTCCACACTTAATTGCAGCGAGATGTTTTCAATAACATGTTGGGCTTCGTTTTGCTCAATCGTAATTTTAGCAATTTCAAAGTCTTCAACAACTAAATCAAGTGGTGAAGTAAATTCTATATTAGGTAATGCGGGTAGGTGCGTTAAAGGCGCTTGAGTATTTTGCGCCGTTTGTGTTTTCGCATCTTGTTCTTGCTCTTTTAAAGCAACAAGTATGGTGGGAATATTCAGGCTTTTAACCGTCAACTTTGAACCCTCTGCTTTTGCTGAGAGTTTAAAGTTATTAACGCTTACGTTTGCACTTGGATGCTCTAGAGTAAATTTATTGATCGCAATGTTTTTTACAGCAATATTAAAAGGTAAGCTGATTTTTTCAAGCGGCTCTGCAGCGGCTTCTTCTTGTGAATCTGCAGTTTTTGGTAATGTTAAATTTATAGATTTAGCACTTAAGTTATCTATACAAATTCCATCGCACTGCCACCAAAACAAATCAATTTTCAATTGTTGTGCATTAAAGTCCAATCCGTTGCTAGCAAAGCGTACATTAAAAGCATCATTATAAATAAAACGGCCATCTTTAATTTCAATATGTAGTCCATCTACCGCTTTGTTTGCACTATAAGCAATAAATTGATTACCGGGTGCGGTAAATAACAAACAAAATAGTGCAACAACTAACATGACAAAAATAGCACTTACGGCGGCTGTTATCTTTTTTAATACTGACATTAAATTTCTGGCCCTATGGTAATACTTAAACGTGTGCTTTTACTTTCTTTTGTTAATCCCCAAGCGTGGTCTATACGCACTGGGCCAACGGGTGTTAAATAGCGAAAACCAAAACCAGCACCTACTTCAAAATCATCAGAAAAATCATTAGTCGCAGTACCACCATCAACAAATAAAGCTGCTCGCCAATTTTTAGCAAACTGGTAGTTATATTCCATCGTCCCCGATAGTAAATACTTACCACCTATTAGCTCGCCATCATCGTTCTCGGGCGAAATTGATTGGTACGCAAAACCACGAACGCTTTGATCGCCACCTGCGTAAAAACGAAGTGAAAATGGCACGTTATTAATATCATCAACAAGCATTGCTCCCACATTCGCTTTTAAAAACACCAAGTGGCGGTCAAAATAAGTTCGTAGCCATGCATGTTGCATTTGCACCCTAATCAGATTAGTACTCGAAAGCACATCATCTAAGCCAAACTCAGCAGATATAAGCCACTGCTCTCCCCAATAGGGAGTCGTGCCGCCTTTTGATTTTTTGCGCGCGTAGCTAATGCCAGGCATTAACATTTCGGTACTTTCTTCGTCTTCATCACCAATACGGTAGGTTTCTTGGTCGCGGCGTAAAAATGCAGTACGCACCCACTTATTTTCAGTCAACCATTGGCGCTGAACTTGCCCTGTTAATATTTCACTGTAAGTGTCATTTGTGAGCTCATCTTCTAATTTATAACCGACAGAAAAACGCCATAAATCATCATTCGGATCATCAACCGGAATTGTATAAGCCATGGAAATATCTTGCTGCTTTTGTGCCACATTTAAATTAGTTTCGAGGTAATGGCCGTCTTCTGTGATCCACGGTTTACTCCATTTAAAACGCACTTTGGGACCTAAGTCAGTACTAAAACCGCCGCCAATTTCATAGCTATTAGCTGGCTTGGGTAATACCTCAACTTTAATCGGTACTTGACTGTTTTTACGCGCAGCAATATCGGCGTAAACGCGCACGCTTGCAAAGTAAGGGGTGCTTGATAAATCCAAATTATAGTCAGCAATATGTGTTGATTTATAAGGTTGACCTTGAGAGAAAGGCGCTATAGAGCGTATGTATTTTTCAGCGGGTGTACTACTGGCAATTTGTATATCGCCAAACTGATATCTAACTCCGGTATCAATTATGAAAGTAATAACAGCACTATTTTTTTTAAGCGATACTTCTAATTTGCGCGCTGGCCACTTAGCATCAAAATAACCTAGCTCTAGTAGCATAGATTCTATTTTTTTATGAGCAGAGTCATATTTACCATGATTTAAAACATCACCTTGCTTTAAGTGATTGCTTTTAATCAATGCCTGTAATTGGGTATCGCTTTGACCATCACCATTTAGCGTAATATTAATTGCTTCTATGCGAGTTGCAGGCCCCCGTTCAACTTTAACAATTAGTTCGCTGTCGTCTTTATCATAAATAACCTCGACGGTCGGGCTATAATAGCCAAGTGCTTTGATGCTATTTTGTACTTGTTTTTGAGCATAACGGCGAAGTGTACGGGTTGGCTTCTCGCCAATTAACTGCTTGAGGTAAAGAGCTACGTTATTTTCTAAATCGCCACTTAACCCTTCAATTTCGTAATCTTCTATGACTTTTTCTGCCGCATAGCTATTTGTCGCAATTAAAGCGCTCACAACACACATGCAACGTAAAAACTTAATAAACAAGTAAATATCCTTACTTTTAATATCTTACATAAAACTGGCTAATTACGCGCATATTAGCATAGCCATAATGAGCAACACATTAACTTAATAACAATCTAACGCGTAAATTTAACCTTGAATAAATATCAGCATAATTAAAATTAGTACGCGTTAAGACAATATTTTAGTTACAATAGTGCCTACGAATACAAAATTAATTTTAAATGAGTTTTTAATGCAATTCCCTGATGATGATAACGGCCAACTTTTAGCCGAAATAGCCGCTGCTGGCATTGATTTAAATAAAATGCACCAAGTCGATTTTTTTATTTTATTTGAACAAGAAGCCGATGCTGAAAAATTTGCTAAAGAAATAGTCTCTGATGCATTAGTTCAAAATGCTGAGCTTGAAAAATGCAAAGACACTGGCGTTTGGGAAGTAATCACTCAAGTACAAATGGTGCCAGAGCACACCCTTCTAGGACAAGCAGAGCAATACATTGAAAGTATTGCTAATAGCTTTAATGGATACGGTGATGGCTGGGGATTAATGGACGGTGACGAGGCTTAATCGCCTTTTAGTTCAATGTACTCTATCAGTTAAGCTTAGCGGCTTAACTGATTTGCCTTTCTAAAACCCCCTTTATAGTCAAATAGCTTATCAGCCACTTTCCAACCATACTTTTTGCTTTTTCGTGCAATAACAAAATCCGGTGGTACTAATTCAAATTGTGCTTTTACTACTTGCTCTGCAGTTTTAAAATTAATAGGTGTTTGCCCAAGCCCTACTCGTAGACCAAATTGCTTATTAAATATAAATTGCCCGCCTTTATTTGCGAGGTTATATACTTCATCGCAACTTGCACCATCTTCATCAAAATACGTTATTTTAATAAGTTCATCTTTAATTTGAGTTACCGATAACCCACTACATCGAAGCACAAGTGCGTCTTTCAAGTTTAATGCATTACGTAACTTATCATCAGGGTCGGCCATTACCGCGCCGCAATCATGGCATTTACGTGCAGCAATATCATTTTGGGCACCGCACTGCTCACACTCTTTAAACCTAAAACGATAATCGCACTGCTCTTTATGCCCATCATCATCTTCTAACAGCCCTTTACAGCGCCTGCCAAAGTGCTCTATTACTTTTCCTGCGGAATCAGTTTTACCCCAAAATATATTCGCAAAACCACAGCCAGGACAAAGTACCTGCACAGGTTCATTATCACTATCGCCTTTTTTATCACCTACTTCTGGGTGAAATAAATTAAAACCGTTGCCGGCATAATCTATTACTAAGCAATCCGTTTTTGATTCAGATAACCTCAAGCCTCGCCCCACAATTTGTTGATATAAACTAACTGATTCTGTAGGTCTCAAAATAGCTATAAAGTCGACATGTGGCGCATCAAAGCCGGTTGTTAGTACCGATATATTAACTAGATACTTTAATTGCTTAGCTTTAAATTGCTTAATAATTTTATCGCGCTCAGTGTTTGGCGTATCACCTGTTATAAGTGCACTTTGATGAGCTGGTAGGTAGCTTAATATTTCCTGAGCATGCATTACCGTGGCGGCAAAAACCATAACACCTTCACGCTCTTCACTGTATTGAATTACTTGCTGTAATATAGCTTTCGTTGCGCGCTCATTGTTTTTTAAAAGCGCATTCATATCATCAGTCGTATATTGCCCAAATGCATTACTATCTAAAGACGAAAAATCATAATGGCTAATCGCTGCATCAACTTCGTTTGGTGGCGTTAAATAATTATGTTTGATCATATACCTGAGCGGCAATTCAAAAATACAACTTTTAAACGGGCTTTCATTAGTCCCTTTAACAAAGCCATGATAATGATGATGGTATATCCACCCCGTTCCTAGCCGATAAGGTGTTGCTGTTAAACCCAATACTTTTAACTGAGGGTTATATTCTTTTAAACTACTTATTACTTTTCCGTACTGGCTTTTTTTATCCCCATTTACCCTGTGGCATTCATCAATAATAAGTAACGAATAATGCTCATTTAATTTATTTAAATTACGAGAAAGTGATTGCACACTGGCAAAGGTTACTTGATGGTTTAATGACTTTTCTTTTAAACCTGCTGAAAATATACTCGCCTCTAAACCAAAACTTTTATATTTTTGCGAATTTTGCTCTACCAACTCTTTTACATGAGCAAGTACTAATATTTTTTGCTTAGCAATACGGGCAAGTTCAGCAATAACAAGGCTTTTACCTGCACCGGTTGGTAGCACAATAACGGCAGGATCATTACTCTTTCTAAAGTGTAAAACGGTTCGTTCTACGGCTTCTTGCTGGTAAGGTCTTAGTTTATAGCTCATGGGAAAACAAATAGGTTTGAGTGAAGAGATTTTAGCAAATAATAGCTGGGAGTTTTAAACTTTAATTATATTTTATTGAGGAGTAAACAAAAAAGAGAAGCCGAGGCTTCTCTTATATTTAGCTTTAGGCTAAAAATTTCTCAAGCTCAACACCTTCAAACGCTTTAGGACGACGGCCACGGCCTGTCCATTCAATAGTCTCACCATTAAGTTCCATACGGTACTTAGGCTTAACTTTAGTACGTTTATCAGATGCTCCATCTTGTAAATCTTCTAGCGTAAGTCCTTTTTCTTTTAAAAGATCCAAAACTTCCTGTTTCGCTTTTTGCTGCTGGGTATATTTTGAAATTGCATCATTGATAAGCTGTTGAGCTTTTTCAAGATCCGTTAATGATGCTGTTTTAATAAAAGATCGGACTTCTTTCATTTATATCTCGCTAAATTGTGTGATTGGATTTATTTAATTATTCTTTTTTAGTATAAGGGTATTTTTTTAAAATAACTACGACACATAATTTATTAAAGTATATTTATAAAAAAACCGCGATTAAAATCGCGGCTTTTATCATTTTATATAAATAACAATTAGAACTTAGTAGTAAAGCTTAACTGGAAATAACGACCAGTAACATCATAAGCTTCACCAACAGTGTTTATACCTGATGCCCCACTTACTGAACTTTGGTTTGCTACAGGAGGTTGCTTATCAAAAACATTTCGAACTGACAAAGTAACGTCTGTTCCATCAGTGATGTTATAAGTACCTGATAGATCATGATAAATAACAGTCGGGAAGCGATTAAACTTGTCTAAAGGAGCACCAGTTGAGAAATTTTGGTTTCCTTCAATATTACTATCATTTGAACTTGCCCAGTACTTCATGCGCCATGATACTGCAAAGTCATCAACTGCATAGCCTAAATTTAAATTTGCACGATTAGTAGGAGTTAATACTTCACCTCTGTAATCTATCTCTTCACCAGATTCGATTGATGTTTCAGCATACTCATACAAATGATTCCAAATCAAGTCAGCTGATAATTGCCCGTAAGCAAATTCTTGTTTATAGCTTAATTCAATATCCAAGCCTTTTGTGCTTAAATCATTTTCATTGCTAGTACCAGAGCTAACTTCTGTCAAAGCACCTCTTGTATCACGTATTGCCCCACCACATGTCGCATCAAAGTCTGATGGATTAACACCGTAGCATCGGTTTAATACAGTTGTTCTAGCAGTGGTAGCAATAGCGTTATCTACAGCAATATCGTAGTAGTCAAGCGTTAATGAAAATTCATCAGTCACTTGCCAAATAGCGCCAACACTAAATGAATCAGATGTTTCTTCTTTTACATCTTCATTACCACCAACATAACCGCCAGTGCTTTGACGTTCAATAGTTGTTAAATTGAATGCGCCTTCAGTAGCAACTCGATTAGCCACTTCAGCGATAGAAAGACAGTTAGCCGCTACATTTCCGGTAGATGATGCAGTAATTGCATCACAAGGATCTGCAACACCTGAAAATGTTTCACCTCTACCACCGAATAAATCAGCAATATTTGGAGTTCTAATAGCTCGCGCTGCTGATGCTCTTAATTTTACTGTATCTGTAGGAGAGTATTGTACACCTGCATTCCACGTTGTTTGTCCACCAACAATTTCATGATCTGAATAGCGAGCGGCTAAATCTAGTTCAACATTTTCGAGAACTGGTAATACAGTTTCAACAAAAACATCGTTAGTGTAGAAGCTACCATTCGTAGGCTCAGATTTATTTGTACTTGAAGCACCAGTTTGCGCTAAATCACCTGGAGAGTATGAACCTTTTTCAAGACGATGTTCTGCACCAACTGCTAGACCAACCATACCACCTACTAACTCAATTGGTAATTCACCTGAAAGGGTTGTTGAAAATATAAATTGCTCAACTTGACCTTGAGATTTTGCAGGTGATCTTACATATGCAACAGCTTCATCAGACAAAGTTCCTGCACCGAACAAATCTAAAGGCACACATCCTTGAAGTACTGCTAAATCATTAGAACATTGGACGTTACCTTCTGCGTTAGTGTATACATCTAATGCATTTGCAGCACGTTCAACATTTATTTGACCACCATTTTCTTGTCGCTGGTCAGTTTTACCCCATGAAATATAAGAGTTTAAAAGCCAGTTGTCATTAATTTCCCAATCTATACCTGTCGCAATACGAATAGTATCACGCTCTAAATCGGTTGAACGAGCACCAAACTCAACCATACGGCGAACTAACGTTGGAATATTATCATCCATTGTTAAATCAGGATTATCAGACATTAAATTTTGGCGTAAAAGGTCTGGAACTAAAGGGCTTCCCAGTTTAATCCCACCAACACCACCACGTGAAGGTAGATATACATCATCCGTAGTAAAAGGAGTTGGTTCAATAGTCGAGTTGTATGTTTTAGATGAATTCCAGTTTACTTCCGTGAAAGAGTGAACACTATCTGAAATATCTTGTTTAAAATTAACTGCTGCGTATTTACGCTCAAGCGGAGTCACTAACTGTCGGTAAGAAGCACGATTGAATGAATTCTCATCACCTACATAAGGTGTCCCATCTGCATTGTATGCGCCAACACGGCCTTGAGGCGGATATGAAGAATTCTGAATACCAACATATTCACCACCCTCATCATTCAAAAATATAGCTTCATCATATCTTGAGAAGTCTCGATCGGATGACTTCAGACCTTTATCATCATCATATCCAGCAGCAATTGTTACACTACCTGAATCCCAGCTATTACCAGCAGTAAGGTTTAAAGAATATTTTTCGCGATCAGACTCATCTGAAACACCTGTTTGAGCGTTAACTTCAACACCTTCAAAATCGCTTCGCGTAATAATGTTCACAACACCAGCAACAGCATCTGAACCATAAATCGCTGAAGAAGCACTTTTAAGAATATCAATACGTTCAATCATTGATGCTGGTATTGCATTTAAGTCAACCGCATAACCGCTTGATGGAGAAACGCCTGATACAAAGCGACGACCATTCACTAATACTAATGTTCTTGAAGAACCTAAGTTACGTAAAGATGTAGTGTTAAGACCAACGCCTGTAGTACCAAATGCACTATTTGATTGGTTTGAACCAGCAATAGTGACCGGGGATTGATTCAAAACATCAGCTACATTTAATGCGCCCATTTGAATAATATCACTTCGGCCAATTGATGTGATTGGCACGGTTGTTTCAATATCAGTGCGCTTTATGCGTGAACCCGTTACTTGAATACGCTCTACTTTTTCAACACCTTCGTTTGCAGCGATTGTGTTCATAGAAAAAACAGCTGTAGATGCTGCACCAAAAGCAATCGCTAAGCGAACAGCTTTTGAAACTTGATTATTTAACATTGGATTCTCCCTAGAATACTATTTTAATTGTTTTGCCTTCAAAAACGGTCTGCATTTAATTGCAGTACCTATTTTGATTCGAATAGTAGTCCTAACTTATGCAAAAGGTCAACACTTGGCTAACCAAATAAAACTCTTTATTTACAAAGCTTTAAAGTAACAAAAAACAAACACAATGCCCTTTTTGCAATAATTCATTATTGTGTTGCTGTCTTGTTATATGGTTGTATTATTGCAAAAAATTAATTTAAAATAAGTGCTGTCTATAGAAGAAACCATATCTAAATCTCTCCTCAAACAAGTTACTTACTTCCTTATTATGGCGGATTACGTAGATGTAAAAGCATGCAAAAAAATGAATAGTCAACAGAAAATTAACAAAACCAATTGAGACAACTATAGCTATTCAACTATCTGAAAAAGTACTACTTGGCCTTCTTGGCCTTTCTAAAAAAGAAAACATCCATAAAGCTATATGTTCATTGATTTCCAAAATCGCGCACAGATAGCAGGCTAACTAAAATAGCTGAGTCACTTTTTGTAGTAATTACTATTAAATATGTATAAATGCTTAGTCTGTATTTCAGAAAATCGGCGAGGTAGGAGTGACGTGGTCAACTAAATTCAGTCACCCTAGTTAAGAAACCATATCTAATGTTTCGGTTCGTTCTTCAAAGTCATTTGGGCTTTGATAATTTAAGTACGAATGTAAGCGACGACTGTTGTACCACATGCAGATGTAATTCATTACATCCTGTTGAGCTTCATAACGCGTTGGGTAATTTTTCCAATGCACGCGCTCTTGCTTCAAACTACCGAAGAAGCTTTCTGCAACAGCATTATCCCAGCAACAACCTTTCTTACTCATGCTACCAATGAAGTCGTTTGACTTGAGCAATCTACGATATTGATGGCTTGCATATTGAACCCCTTGATCTGAATGGATAATCAACCCTGCTTTGGGTTGGCGTTGCCACATCGCCATAGTCAGTGCGTCACAGACAAGCTGCGCTTTCATTCGTGAGCCCATGCTCCAACCAACGACTTTACGCGAATATAAATCAATCACTACCGCCAGATATAACCAACCTTCTGCAGTCCAAACATAAGTGATATCTTGTACCCAAGCTTGATCAGCGGCTTCAACGTTGAAGTTTTGCTCAAGTACATTGGGATAAATAGGCTTGTTATGGTCACTATTCGTTGTTACTTTGTATTTCTTTTTATAACGCACCCAGACATTTGCCTCTTTCATTAACTGTGCTGTTTTGTGACGGCTCACCGGAAAACCGAGTGCATTTAAGACTTTCTGAATACGCCTTTCACCGTAAGTATTATCACTGAAGTGCGCTATGTCCTTGACCCAATCAATCATTTCTTGATGTGTTGGATCCTCTGATTTAGTTGAATATCGCTTTTGATAACTATAGTAATTGTTACTTTTTACACCCAGTATTCGGCACATTACCGCCACAGGCCAGGTCTTCTTGTATTGGGTTATGAACGAGTATTTCACTTCGTTTCTTTGGCAAAGAAGACCGTCGCTTTTTTTAATATTTCACGCTCCATTTCTAGGCGTTTCACTTGCGCTTTTAGCTCTCTGATCTCTTCTTGCTCAGGGGTCAAATTACCATTCCCTCTAAAAGCCTGCCCATCATCATTTTCAGCTTCTTTTATCCACCGACCAAGCATGTTGGGATTTACCCCTAAATTTCTAGAGGCTTCTGCTTGAGAGTAGTTTTGCTCAACAACTAATGCGATGGCATCAAGTTTAAATTCTTTGGAATACTTTTTACGTTTTGTCATTATCGATCTCCAGTTAAGTTGATTATCTCTTAACTGGGGTAGTCGAATCCATTAAACCACGTCA
>NZ_AUTP01000289.1:0-5496 GCF_000498075.1 Pseudoalteromonas sp. TAB23 | reverse complement strand
TGACGTGGTTTAATGGATTCGACTACCCCAGTTAAGAGATAATCAACTTAACTGGAGATCGATAATGACAAAACGTAAAAAGTATTCCAAAGAATTTAAACTTGATGCCATCGCATTAGTTGTTGAGCAAAACTACTCTCAAGCAGAAGCCTCTAGAAATTTAGGGGTAAATCCCAACATGCTTGGTCGGTGGATAAAAGAAGCTGAAAATGATGATGGGCAGGCTTTTAGAGGGAATGGTAATTTGACCCCTGAGCAAGAAGAGATCAGAGAGCTAAAAGCGCAAGTGAAACGCCTAGAAATGGAGCGTGAAATATTAAAAAAAGCGACGGTCTTCTTTGCCAAAGAAACGAAGTGAAATACTCGTTCATAACCCAATACAAGAAGACCTGGCCTGTGGCGGTAATGTGCCGAATACTGGGTGTAAAAAGTAACAATTACTATAGTTATCAAAAGCGATATTCAACTAAATCAGAGGATCCAACACATCAAGAAATGATTGATTGGGTCAAGGACATAGCGCACTTCAGTGATAATACTTACGGTGAAAGGCGTATTCAGAAAGTCTTAAATGCACTCGGTTTTCCGGTGAGCCGTCACAAAACAGCACAGTTAATGAAAGAGGCAAATGTCTGGGTGCGTTATAAAAAGAAATACAAAGTAACAACGAATAGTGACCATAACAAGCCTATTTATCCCAATGTACTTGAGCAAAACTTCAACGTTGAAGCCGCTGATCAAGCTTGGGTACAAGATATCACTTATGTTTGGACTGCAGAAGGTTGGTTATATCTGGCGGTAGTGATTGATTTATATTCGCGTAAAGTCGTTGGTTGGAGCATGGGCTCACGAATGAAAGCGCAGCTTGTCTGTGACGCACTGACTATGGCGATGTGGCAACGCCAACCCAAAGCAGGGTTGATTATCCATTCAGATCAAGGGGTTCAATATGCAAGCCATCAATATCGTAGATTGCTCAAGTCAAACGACTTCATTGGTAGCATGAGTAAGAAAGGTTGTTGCTGGGATAATGCTGTTGCAGAAAGCTTCTTCGGTAGTTTGAAGCAAGAGCGCGTGCATTGGAAAAATTACCCAACGCGTTATGAAGCTCAACAGGATGTAATGAATTACATCTGCATGTGGTACAACAGTCGTCGCTTACATTCGTACTTAAATTATCAAAGCCCAAATGACTTTGAAGAACGAACCGAAACATTAGATATGGTTTCTTAACTAGGGTGACTGAATTTAGTTGACCACGTCAGAGTTAACAGGCTAAAGACCAATAATGAGTTATTTCCTGATGATGGGCATACAATGCTTAAAGAAGTTGATAACGAACTTAATATCATTGCGAAGACTCTTGGCTCAACCTATAACACGGTAGAGCATCAATTGAATGACGCTATAACCAGCGCACTTTTGATTGGTTATCATACTGGTGCCCATGATATGAGAGTCAACCTTGAAAGACATGCTAACAATGGTTTCCAAAAGGCTGTTCTTGATCCTCAAAAAGGAGGTAAGACTAAAGCGGGTAAGGTTGAGCCTCTTAAAAGGCTAATTGATGAAATGGCTATATTTTTATACACGAATAGCTGTTTAGGCAAGTTCACTAAAGAATATGCCGCAAGTGCGATTTTTCAGGTGTTGTATGAGTTTAATCTCAATAATAAATCATATGAATGTTTCAGCGCATTCACCAATAATGAAATGAAAGAACAATTCGTGAAACGGAATATAAAACATCTCAAAAAAGTCTCTACATTAAAGTCCCCACCTGTTAGTAAGTTGGTGCAAGTACTTAAGATTAATTATAAAAATTCAAACATAAAAAAAACATTGAAATAAATTACTCTTATTTATCAGTAACTAAAGTGTAAATTAAAGCCCTATTCTTAGTATGTAGGGTTTTACATAATCTCAGATATCGCAAAATTCTCCAATCAACAATGATGAACCGGAGAAACCAATATGAACCAACTAACAGCACCAACAACACAATTCACTGACCGCCTAGTGAGAGAAGCCGAGCGCGTAAAAATCACATCAGTTTCACGAACAAGTGCATGGCTACTAGAGAAAAAAGGCTTATTCCCAAAACGACGTAAACTGCATGCCGATAGTGACAGAGTGTGCTGGCTACTAAGTGAGCTTCTAGAATTTGTGCAATCCCGCGAGGTCATCAACATGAACTCAGCTTTATGATCAATAACCCCCTGCCAGACCTTGCTATGTATATTGACGATGCTCGAATGATTAAGAAGCCTGAATTGCAGAAGCTTCTTAACATCAGCAGGTCAACACTTGGGCGTTGGATAAAGGCAGGCCACTTTCCTCCACCAGCCCATGTAATAAATGGGCGATCCATGTGGCATTTTCAAGATTATAAAAATTGGCTAGCTAAAAATCACTCAAAAGCAGGTAAATAACCTGCTTTTTTTTGCCTGCTGATGACGCACTTTGAAGCAAATTGATCAGTAAAAACACGCTATCCAACAATCAATAAATACATCTTACTTATTATTTTAAAAGAGCTTTTATTTATAAAGCGCTTATCCCCTCGCAGCGGATATTAAATAATATAAGAAAGATACTTACTAATTACTAAACCAAATAGATATAACAATGACCTTTAAAATAACGACAGCAAACTCATTAGAATTTATATACAAAGATCATAGCTACAGAGTATTTAAGCCAAAATCAAAAGGACAAGACTTAAAAGCATTAACTAAAGTGTTTAAGCACTGTGAAAGCATGTTATCGCATTACTCTAAAGTATTTGTCGCAAGAATAGAATTAAGCACTAAAGCCTACTCTGCGAATAATCAGATATTCTTAATGTTTATTAAAAAGCAGTTATCTATACTCTCAAAGCAATACAGCAGTAGAGTAAGCTATATATGCGCTAGAGAAAGAAATGCATCTTCAAACCACCATTACCACCTAGCTGTGTTACTAAGTGGTCATAAAATCAATCATAGTCATAAGCTAACTCACCAATTAAAGCATGCTTGGGAGTCTCAAGGCTTGGGCTCTGCTTCATTTGTTAAACATCCATACTATGTAATGCAAAGGGGAAATAAGCAAAGCGTAGGACCTGCTATATACAGGCTTAGCTATCTAACTAAACAAGCTACAAAGGAAAAGCATATAAAAGCACACAGCTACTTATTTAATAAGCTTATTCACTCACCTGAACGTGACTGTAAGCGCTTTAAAGATATCTTGCTGGTAAACCCTGCCTTTACATATCAACAAAGCCTCCATAATGCATTAGTGAAGTCCTCTACCTCAAATATTGGTGGGCTGCATACAAAAGACAATAAATTCAACCAACACAAAAACCAACAAGCTCATTTATCTACACAAGTCGATCAATATAGTATTGCTGACAACGATCACCTATCAGTGCAGCACTCTATGCACCGAAGGCCATACCTACAAGCTGAGCGATCACTTTATTTAAGCTTCCGCGAGAAAACGCCATAAAGTGATCGCATTCCTAAGCAACCAAAATTAATAAGCTACTGATTAATATGTAAATTACTGCGGTGGTGAAATGCTACATGTCATATTTTAAAATTTCACAAATATAAATTTTTCTAAAATCAAAGCCCATGAACCGAAAAACAACCGAACATGATCGATCATAAAAAGGCAAAAAATGAGTAAGTTTGATTTAGACAGTCTACCCAAGTGCGGGGCTAAAACACGTACAGGTAATCCCTGTAAGCGCTTAGGTAACAAGAGTAATGGTCGATGTAAATTGCATGGTGGTCGCTCTACAGGCGCAAAAACAACTGAAGGCAAACTTGCCGTACGTACTAACCCTATCAAAAATGGAGCTGGTTGGAACGTCATACAAGGCTATGATCCAGAGTTAAGTGAATACTCTATCGAAGCATATCTCCAGTTGTTCGATATGGCTAAGCTAAATAATACAGATAGCAGCGAGTTAAACGCATTAATAGCGCAACACAGAGTTGCATTAGAATGCTTTAAATATCGCGTTCTTGAGTGCTATGGCGTGGATAGCTTTATTATTATCCAATCGGCTCTTGATGCATATTACAAAGATACTGATAGTCAACACCTCCATTTTCATATCCACACGAAGGTAGTAAAAGCTCCCTATTTCCACCAGCATATGAGTGAAGCAAGAAAGCAATTTCTACTTATTAATAAAGCCTTTAAGTTTAATTGGTAGTAACCGTCAACGGTTGACGTGACGTGGTCAACTAAATTCAGTCACCCTAGTTAAGAAACCATATCTAATGTTTCGGTTCGTTCTTCAAAGTCATTTGGGCTTTGATAATTTAAGTACGAATGTAAGCGACGACTGTTGTACCACATGCAGATGTAATTCATTACATCCTGTTGAGCTTCATAACGCGTTGGGTAATTTTTCCAATGCACGCGCTCTTGCTTCAAACTACCGAAGAAGCTTTCTGCAACAGCATTATCCCAGCAACAACCTTTCTTACTCATGCTACCAATGAAGTCGTTTGACTTGAGCAATCTACGATATTGATGGCTTGCATATTGAACCCCTTGATCTGAATGGATAATCAACCCTGCTTTGGGTTGGCGTTGCCACATCGCCATAGTCAGTGCGTCACAGACAAGCTGCGCTTTCATTCGTGAGCCCATGCTCCAACCAACGACTTTACGCGAATATAAATCAATCACTACCGCCAGATATAACCAACCTTCTGCAGTCCAAACATAAGTGATATCTTGTACCCAAGCTTGATCAGCGGCTTCAACGTTGAAGTTTTGCTCAAGTACATTGGGATAAATAGGCTTGTTATGGTCACTATTCGTTGTTACTTTGTATTTCTTTTTATAACGCACCCAGACATTTGCCTCTTTCATTAACTGTGCTGTTTTGTGACGGCTCACCGGAAAACCGAGTGCATTTAAGACTTTCTGAATACGCCTTTCACCGTAAGTATTATCACTGAAGTGCGCTATGTCCTTGACCCAATCAATCATTTCTTGATGTGTTGGATCCTCTGATTTAGTTGAATATCGCTTTTGATAACTATAGTAATTGTTACTTTTTACACCCAGTATTCGGCACATTACCGCCACAGGCCAGGTCTTCTTGTATTGGGTTATGAACGAGTATTTCACTTCGTTTCTTTGGCAAAGAAGACCGTCGCTTTTTTTAATATTTCACGCTCCATTTCTAGGCGTTTCACTTGCGCTTTTAGCTCTCTGATCTCTTCTTGCTCAGGGGTCAAATTACCATTCCCTCTAAAAGCCTGCCCATCATCATTTTCAGCTTCTTTTATCCACCGACCAAGCATGTTGGGATTTACCCCTAAATTTCTAGAGGCTTCTGCTTGAGAGTAGTTTTGCTCAACAACTAATGCGATGGCATCAAGTTTAAATTCTTTGGAATACTTTTTACGTTTTGTCATTATCGATCTCCAGTTAAGTTGATTATCTCTTAACTGGGGTAGTCGAATCCATTAAACCACGTCA
>NZ_AUTP01000288.1:0-6000 GCF_000498075.1 Pseudoalteromonas sp. TAB23 | reverse complement strand
CGTGAATTTGCAGCCGACAGCGGCGCGGCTAAATTGGTAGGTGCCGATAAAATGCGATCAGCCCTTGAGCGTTTAAAGCAAAACCATCCTTCGCAATTAGAAGGTTCAATGATGGCCTTTGGTATTGCAAGTGGGAAAGGCGTTGCTGAGTTGTTTTCGTCGCACCCACCGCTTGATGCTCGAATCGACGCACTTCGTAAGTAATTATGTAAAATAGTTAATATACTAAGCCAGCTTAATTGCTGGCTTTTTTATGTTTACGTTAAAATACCAAAATACGCATGCACTGTGTTTATATACAGCGCTTTGTGTTGCTTTATAAAATCGTTACTTTTTTAAGCTATATGTGTTTACGGAGTTATTATGTATAAGTAAACTAAAATAACTTAAAAGCCAGCAATGCTGCTGGTTTTAATACTTAACATTTAATACTTAACAAGGATGCTTATTGTAGTGGAAAAGATGCAGCAAACTAAAGAATGCATTATGTGTTTTAGCGCCATAGATTCACGGGCTAAAAAATGCCCGCAATGCACCTCACTTCAAGCTAAATATTCTAACTTAGAAAACAATCCCATTATTATTGGTGCATTAGCACTTAGTATTGTTGGTATTTTTGGGTTTGTTTTTTATCAAAATATTTATGTAGCAGGGCTTGAAGAACAAGCACAAAAAAACCTAACTGCTAATGTAAACCAAATAAGCACTAAAAATGAAACCGATGGTTTGTATGTTGCCTGTATAGGGCAAATAAAAAATGAATCAGATTTTTCGTTTAAAAATATAAAGTTTAAGGTCGATTTTTTAACAGATCAAAACACTCTAGTCGATACGCTATCAATAACCGACGAAGACCTAATTATACTTCCTAATGACTCAACAAACTTTAGAGTAAGAGGTATTGCGCAAAAACAAGCGGCTAGTTATAGCAATTGCCAAGTAACAATAACCGATGCTTGGGCTTATAAATAAAAATAAATTTTTACGATTAAAAAAACCAGCTAAAAAGCTGGTTTTTAATATAAATAAATCGTTATTACTGAGAAAGGATAATTTCAGTAATTCCCTCAGCAGAGAGTATTTCAATCCAGTAGCCGTCAGGATCTTTAATAAAGGCTAAGCCTTTCATTGAACCATCATCTGGTTTTTTTACAAACTCTACATCGTATTTTGCAAAGCGCTCACTGGCTGCGTAAACATCCGGCACGCTAATACCAATATGGCCAAAGCCTTTAGGTTCTTGATTACCGCTGTGGTATCCCTCAAAACTGTCATCGTTTTCAGTGCCCCAATTATGGGTTAACTCAATCAACGCAGGGCGACGAAACACCCATTCAGCCTTTGTCTTATCATCGCCTTCTGGCAACTCTTGCTCGTAGCCTAAAAAGTAAAGCGTAAACTTCATACCAGGAAAGTCATACTTACCTAAAAGCTTCATACCTAATACATTTTCATAAAATTCTAAAGACGGCTTTGGATCTTTAATACGCAACATAGTTTGCTGCATAACATAGCCTTGCGTGGCTTGTTCAATTTGCTCTGGAGATTCGTTATAGCTAGACATGGTGATCCTTACTGAAAATAATAAAGCGAAAGCATAGATATAGTACTTAATTTATCATAATCAACCGTATGATAAATTTAAACCACTGCTTTACTTTTTAACCATTAATCGTGGAATTAACTGTCAAAACGGAGCTTTATAAATAGCACGTGTTATTTTCTAAGCCATTTTCCTAGGTTGATTAGGAATATGGATGATTTATTACTTTCATAATTGCTAATAAACTATTGAAAACTGGGACGTTAAGATACAAATATGACTTTAATAGATGAAAGTACAAAAGAATTTGGCAGCATGAGCGTATTACTTCATAACACCAATACAGCAAGTTATTGTATTGAGTGGTTTAGTAAAATGACCGGAGCGTCGATTACCCTAGCAAGAGTAGAAGCTGGCAAATATTTAGTTACCCGGAAGTGGGCAGCAGGGCGCGAACTAGATGATGTTACCAGTGACTTTAGCCGTGCTAACCAAGCCATTATTCATTTTTTGAATAATGTTGATATAGCTAAAATGAACGAGCAAAGAGTCGCCGCAGCTAAACTTTACTGTATAAATTTATTTGTAAAAGCAGAAGGTTTGAGGCCTGTTACTAACCCTAATTTACCAAAACCAAGGCTGCAAGACGCTATAGGCAAAAAGGTGATAGTAAAGTCAACCTTAGGCAATTGCCAAATAGCTACCGGACTATTGCTACAGCTGGTGGGTAACCAAGTTGAAATTCAGGTAAACCCAGATAGCGCATTTGATGATCAACCAAGGCAAAAGTTTTACACTAAGCAAGTATCAATTTGTTAAAGTGTTTAACGGCCAATGCTTATAGGCAGTTTTACCTTAATGCTAAAGCCGCCTTGATTAGTAACCTTAAAGCTACCACCCAGCGCAATAGCTCGCTCTTGTATAAAAGCCAAACCATAGTGACCTGAGTTTTCTGTTGGTTTTACTTCGCTTCCGTTATCACTAATTTCTAATTTTATAAACTGACTATCCGTTTTAATATTTATAATAAGTTTGGTCGCGTTACTATGCTTAATACAATTGGTAACAGCTTCTTGGCAAATCCTGTAAACGGCAATTTCATGCTCTTTAGTGAGCGTATCATCTACATTAAAATTAACCTCATAGCTTATATTTGCTTTTGTAAGTAAACTTTTTAATCGCCCTTGAGTCATCGCATTTTGTAGCCCTAACTCGTCTAATTCACGAGGGCGAAGGTAGTGCATTAATTGGTAAACAGAATCGTACATAGAGTTTGCATTGCTTTTTAACGTAGCCACAAACGATTGTGTTTTTTCATCACAAAGGTGCGATAAAATAGCCAAGTCGGTTTTTAAAGCCGTTAAGTTTTGCCCAAGTTCGTCGTGTAACTCTTGTGAAAGGTGCTTACGCTCGTTTTCTTGCACGTTCACCATTTTAGCCCCAAGAAGGGTATTTTGATTAAGCTGCTTAGTCAGTGCACGGTTAATCTTTTTTAATTCAGTATTTTTACGTTTAAGCTCTGTAATTGCCGCGCCTAACACCATGCTGGTAATCGCATTAGCCAAAATAAACAACTGGCTAATATAGGTATTACTAGGCTCATGGGTCATGCTTGCTTCAACTATTATTAGTGCATTTATAAGTGTCGCACTACTTACTGCGCCAAGTACGCCAAAGCGATACGAAAACCAAATAATAGGTAATAACGATGCAAGGCGTAGTAATGGGTAGGTATCGGGCCGTATAAGGTATACAAGCATCGCAACAAGTAAAACAGTAGCTAACGTAACCGTTAAATTAGTTACTTTAAGTAATGCCGGGCGCTTTAACGAAAGGTTTAAAGAGTGAAGTAGCATAATAAACGGCGCAACTAATAACGAGCCTGTTATATCGCCAAGACACATATTTAACTGATACTGTAATAGCTCTTTAGCAACCAATATGTTTGTAAATTCAAACGCACTAGAAAACAAAAACCACTTTATTGAGGTGCTCGCAACACACAATAAAATCAACGAAAGTATACCTAAACTATTATTAATACTTGGTGGCCAGCGGCTATGTTTAAACACATACACAAGGGCAAAAAAGCAAAGCTCCTGCCAAAAACCATGCAGTAAATTAAACTCCCAAACCCCGGTCATTGTATAACCTAAGTGAGCAGCCAAAGCACGAGACGATATCCACAACGTAATCCAATACCGAGTTGGCGAAAGCAAATAAAAAGCAATTTTTATCCCTGCAGGAATAAATATAGCGCTACTTTCAGGGACAGTTTCTAAATTAGCTCCAACCCAAAAAGCAGCAATACAGGCAATAAAATAAATTACGCCAACTACAAACTGCTTTGTAATTTCTTTAGCGGTTGCTGCAATAGAAAAATTAAAAGCAGGTAATGTACTAGGTAAGTTCATCTAACTGAATTACTCCTGCATCAATCGCTATTTTTAGCAGTTCAAACGATGTTGTTACATTAAGCTTGCTGTAAATATTAGCCTTATGCACATGCGCTGTTTTAGGCATTATTTCTAATTTTTGTGCTATTTGCTTTGCATTAAAGCCCTTTGCTAACAGTGGTAAAGCTTCGAGCTCTCGGTTAGTTAAAATAGTTAACGCTGAGTTTGGCGTATTTAAAGCAAAATTTACATCTTCACTTATATAGCGTTTACCTAATGCAACCGATTTAACTGCATCAATTAACTCCTCCGACGCAGAGCGTTTAGACACGTAACCAAGTGCGCCTAATCGTAGCGCATTACTTACATAAGGTTCGTAATCGTGCATGGAGGCAACAATGGTTTTAATTTCAGGGAAATTTTCGTTAAGGTAGGTTAAAAATGTAAGGCCGGTTTCTGATTCATTAAGTGATATATCAACAATAAATATATCGGGTTGTTCAAGCTCAACAGCCAGTTTTGCTTGGCTAACATTGCAGGCTTCTATTATTACTTCCCAGTCTGCTTGTAGCTCTAGTAGTTTTTTAAAACTGTCGCGTACTAATTGATGATCTTCAATTATTCCAATGTGCATGTATTTCTCCCTTTAAATTTATTATACATTGAAACAGATAACCAATAGCCAAAAAATTTATTAAAGTTAACTACCTAGCAAAAAAATGTACACTGTAAATGCTAAAGGAGCAATCACGTGCGGTATTTAACTATTTTAAAAGGGGAAGGTATGAAAACACTAAATATTATTTTTGGACTCGCATTACTCTTTGCTATTACAAATGCTAACGCAGTAGAGGGACTAATTTCAGTAAAAAGCCCTCTAAGCGCTAAAGCTACTATGGATAAGTTTGAGAATTTAGCAAAACAAAAAGGGCTAAATATATTTGCACGAATAGATCACGCAGCTGGTGCTAAAAAAGTAGAGCAACAACTACGCCCAACAGAGGTTCTTATATTTGGTAACCCCAAAGGCGGCACACCTCTTATGCAGTGCGCACAAACAATAGGTATTGATTTACCGCTAAAAGCACTGGTATGGGAAGACGCACAATCGCAAGTGTGGTTAAGCTATAACGATCCTACTTATATAGCTGAGCGCCATAACGTACCAAACTGTTTAGTTGCTACAAAATTAAGTAAAGTATTAGCTGCACTGTCAGATAAAACCGTTGGGCCATAAAACTAAATTTAAACAATTCATTAGCTAAATTAAGGATGATTTTGAAACAATCTTCAATCGTATTTTTAGCCGTAGTAAGCCTGTTTTTACAGGCTTTTTTGCTAATCTCGCTAACTAGTTTTTTTACAGGTATTTACAATGCTTATGTAGCATTTGCTGGTGCCGATCCTAAATTAATAGCAGGGCATATTTCATCAGGTATTGTAATTTCGTTAATACAAATTGCACCAGCAATAGTTGGCTATTTTATAAATTACATATTGCTTAAAAATAAACGTGTAAATGACTTTGCATTGCTTAAATCTGCTTTAAAATTTTATGCGTATCTATGGCTTTTATTTATCCCCATTGGTACGATTTTAGGTGCAAAGCTATTAACTCAATTAAAGAAAGATTAAATTTAATAGCGGCTTTAAAAATAAAGGAGTAAGCATGTTTTTTGATGATGTTCAGGGTTTAGTACGCGTACTTATTATTGGTGTACTGGGGTATGTAGCGCTAGTGTTTTGGTTGCGTGTATCGGGCAAGCGAACACTATCTAAATGGAACGTGTTCGACTTTGTAGTCACCATTGCGCTGGGCTCTATTCTTGCCTCGGTAATTATTTCAAAAAGTGTCGCGCTGCTTGAAGGCATATTGGCCTTTGTTGTTTTAATAGGGCTGCAATATTTAATTACCTGGCTTAGTGTTCGCTCATCTAAATTTGCAGCTTTAGTAAAAGCTGAGCCCACGTTGTTATTGAGTGATGGTGAATATTGCACGGCAGCACTTAAATCGCAGCGAGTAACAAAATCAGAAATTCGCGCTGCTATTCGTGGTGCGGG
>NZ_AUTP01000287.1:0-8024 GCF_000498075.1 Pseudoalteromonas sp. TAB23 | reverse complement strand
CCGCCGTAGTGCTAGAAACCGATGGCAGTTTTAGCGTACTTAAGCAAAATAACAGCGGCTCTAAAACCGCGTTAAGCGATGTAGTGAGTGTTAAATCGTGATAGAGAGCATTAAAGAGTAATAAAAGAGGAGACAGGTATGATTGCCTAGCAGATTCAAACCTGTCTCATTTAATTTATTTAAGTTACTTACTTAGCGGGTTCTAATAAACTAAATGTAGGTAAGCGCCACTTAAAGCGTATTGATGCCATACGTATTAAGTACCCCGCAACCAAGCTCACAATAATGCTTATGTTGTCGTCAATATTGTAATGGTGCAATGCTAGGTATAAGCACGCTACAATTAACGATACGCTGGCATACAACTCGTTATGCAGTACTAACGGTGCTTGGCGACATATTAAATCGCGCAGTAACCCACCAAATACGCCAGTAACAACTGCGGCCACTACACAAATACCGTAATGTAATCCCATATTAAGCCCCACTTGGCAGCCAATAATACTAAAGGCAGCTAAACCAAGGGCATCCAAGCGCATAAATATACCTTTAAATTTAACCACCCATTTAGCCAGCCACGTAGTGACAATACCGGCAATACAGGTAATTAATAAATACTCAGGGTGTTGAACCCACGTAAGCGGGTAATTGCCTAGTAATATATCTCGAACGCTACCACCACCAATTGCGGTCGCACTGGCTANCTGCGCTAAGTGCGCCAGTCATGGCTTCTGCGGTAATACCAATAATATAAACAATCGTTAATAGCATGAGATAATCACTTGAAATTTGTGCGTAAAAATAAGGTGTGGATTGTATAGATAAATTAAGTAAATAACGAATGAAAAATCATACTAAAAAAGCATCATTCAGATAGAAATAACTAATAACAAAAACCAGTGTAAACAAGCTGTTAAGTTAAAGGGCGAGTGTGTAGTGGTTGATGTAAATTAAAGGACATATGGCCGCAAATTATAAATAAAACAGGTTGAGTTTAGTTGTTTTTATCACGTTCATTTTCAGCTGAATTTAACAACTTAGTTTAATAATTTGGTTTAATAGATAAAGCTTGAAAATTAACGCAATATGAATAATTGGTTGCATGGTTTTAATTTAGGAACGTATAATAACAAGTGTTAATTAAATGGAATTTGCGTAAAACGCAGTTTAAGCATAATAGGCGGATACATGCACAAAGGATTGTTAAAGACGTGGAAAACAGACAAAGGTTTTGGTTTTATTAAATCAGACACCCTAGAACACGACACGTTTATACACATATCAGCGCTCAAACACATGAGCCGTAAGCCTAAAGTTGGCGACACTATTTATTTTGAAGTAGCAACGCAGCCCGACGGCAAAACCAAAGCAATTAACTGCCGCATAGAAGGCGTTGCAGAGCTTAAAGCACCTTACCAAAAACACAAACAACAGCCGTACCGCATTGCTAAATCTAATTTTGCCAGTAGCTTTTTAGGTAAAGTTGCCTCAATAGCGCTAATTGCTGCACTTTGTTTTTATGCGATTAATAAATACAACACTCACTCAAGCAGCCAAACTCCCGTTATCTCCAATGATGATTTAGCCACCTTTGATGAAAAATATCCAAAAGTCGTTATTCCTAAAATCGTTACTCCAAAAAGCATGCAAAATTTTACGTGTGATGGCATGCAGCACTGCAGCCAAATGAATTCGCGTGCCGAGGCGGTATTTTTTATTAATAACTGCCCGAATACAAAAATGGATGGTGATAGTGATGGAAAACCTTGTGAGAACGATTCACGGTTTAAAACTGAGTGGTAATTTTATAAATCATTTAGTTAACAGGTAAGGTTTAATAAAAATAGAATTAATTGCTGTGTACAAATACAGTTATTTGCAATTTTCCCCATAACATTATTAAAAGTCCTTTTGGGATATTATATCCAAAAGTTGTTTAAGACATTATGTACATTCCATCTTCATAGTCAAAGGAAGTTAAATGAAAAGTAAAGGATCAGAGTGGAATAGGTGGGATTTACATTTTCACACTCCATCTTCGTATGATTATAAAGATAAAACGGTAACTAACCTTGAAATAATACAAGAAATGAAGCGTAATTCAATATCTGTATTTGCGATAACAGACCACCATGTTATTGATATTGAAAGATACAATGAGTTGAAAGAGCTTGGTGAACAAGAAAATATTACGGTTTTACCGGGCATTGAATTTCTCTCTGATGCAAGAGGTAAAGACCCAGTCCATTTTATAGGTATTTTTTCAGAAGATTGTAATTTAGCGCATGTGTGGGGGCAAATTAAACATAAGACCGATATTAATAAAGTTGATTTAGAAGGTCTTAGAGAAAATCAGGTTTATTGTGACTTGGTTGACACAATAAATTTAATTAAGTCTTTAGGAGGAATAGTTACCATTCACGCAGGTGAGAAAAGTGGTTCTGTGGAAAATATTACCCACTCTCTCCCTCATGGTACAGCTCAAAAGACTGAAATTGCAAAATCAGTCGATATCTACGAGCTAGGAAAGGAGACAGATCAAGATGGATACAGAAAGTTTGTTTTTCCAAATATAGGTAAAAACATTCCTATGATTATCTGTTCAGACAATCACAATATCCGTAACTATAAGATTAAACAAAAGTTATGGGTCAAAGGTGAACCTTCATTTTCAGGGTTAAAGTATGCGCTCAATGAACCAGAAAGTAGGTTTCATATAGGTGAAGAACCAAGCGTTATTAAAAGAGTCAGAGAGAATAAAACTAAATATATTAAATCTCTTAATATAAAGAGAACCGGTAAACTAGATAAAAATGCTGTTTGGTTTGACAACTTGGAAATACCATTAAATAGTGAGCTTGTTACTATTATTGGTCATAAAGGAAGTGGTAAAAGTGCGTTATCTGATATTTTAGCTATGTGTTCAGATGCAGAACACTCTCTTGATTATATATTTCTGCATAAAAACAAATTCAAAAAGAAAGGTCTAGCTGACAGATTTAGTGCTTGGCTTGAATTTGAAAGCGGAGGGAAAACAGAAAAGCGTGAGTTAATTCATACCATAGACGAGAGTCAAGAACGACTCGTTAGATATTTACCCCAAAGCTATTTTGAAAAGGTTTGTAATGAAATTGGAAAAGTTGATGCCTTTCGACAAGAAATAGAGAAAGTTGTTTTTCAATATGTCCCTTCAGAAGAAAGAATGGGAAAGGTATCCTTTCAAGAACTGATAGGGTTGAAAAAAGCATCTGCGGAAAAAGAAATACATCATATAAAAGAGAAAGTACTTCAGCTAAATGATGAAATTATACAACTTGAAAATGAAACAGATCCTGAGTTCAAAAAAAGTTTACTTAGCAAAAAGAAAATAAAAGAAGAAGAACTTAATGTCCACTGCTCTTCTAAACCTATCGCTATAGAAGATCCCTCTAAACAAGCTGAAACTGAAGTAACTAAACAAAAGAAAGTTGCTCTTAAGGGATTTAATACCTCTAAGTTGGCTATAGAAGCTGAAATTGAATTGATCAAGAATAACATTGCAGATAGAAAGCTTTTAATTGTTGAAGTTGATAAATTAAATCGAGACTTAAAGAATAAATATAATGAGTTAATTTTAACTATTACTGATGGTCAGAATACTTCTGAAAAATGTGGTTTTGATTTAACTAAGGTGATCAGTGTTAAATACGAAGAAGAAATCATTGACTCTAAAATTAAGGAATTAAAAGCATCAAATATGACCGATGCTGAACTAATTTTGGTTCAAGATGGTTGGGAGACAAAAGATTATGATTCACTTAATCTGGCTACGAAGGTTGAATTCTTAAAAGCTAAAATTAAAGAAATACAAGCAGACTTCACTGGCGAACAAAAGATTTACCAAGATTACTTGGATGCTCTTTCAGAGTGGGTGCTAAGAAAAACCGAAATTGAAGGTAACGCTGAAGCTATTGATAGCTTAAATTATATCAAAGGGAAATTACAGTATTTAGATACTGAACTAAATGATGAACTTAGGATATTAAGAGAGTCTAGAATCACTAAGTCTATTGAAATATTTTCTAAAAAAGCAGAAATAAAATCATTTTATGATGAAGTAAAGGTAGAAATATCTAAGAAACTTTCTGAATCTGACGTTTCAGGTCTCAGTATCGCAAGCTCCTTCTACTGCTCAAACGAGTTCAAAAACTCCCTTTTGAGGAATATAAAACAAAATAAAATAGGGTCTTTTTATGGTAGTGAAGATGGATTAACTTTACTTCAGGATGAGCTCATTGCTCCTATAGACTGGAATGAACCAGATGGTATTACTGATTTTTTAACAAAAGTAATTGAATATTTGGAGTTTGATAAGCGACCAAGCTCTACGGGTATAGAAAAGACTTTCATCGGTGGTGTTACTAAGGATAGAGAAGAGCTATATTCTTATATTTTCGGGTTAAGCTTTCTTGAACCGTTTTATGACCTACAGCAAAAAAATAAAAGCTTAGATCAACTGTCACCAGGCGAAAAAGGAGCACTTCTTTTAGTGTTTTATTTGGTGCTTGATAAAGAGGAAGTTCCTCTGATAATAGATCAGCCTGAAGATAATTTAGATAATAATAGCGTAGCTAAAGTGCTTGTACCTTATATTAAAGAGGCTAAAAAATACAGACAGATAATAATGGTTACTCACAATCCCAATTTAGCTGTTGTAGCTGATTCTGAGCAAGTTATTAAAGTTGATATTGATAAGGAATCCGGGAATAAATTTACTTTTATTTCTGGTGGTATTGAGCAAGCTATTATTAATGAGCAAATTGTAGAAGTACTAGAGGGGACGATACCCGCATTTACCTTAAGAAAGGATAAATATCAAATTTTGTAGGGAAAGCAGAACAGTGACACCCATCCTAAATTTTGCTGTTCAATTATAGTGGCTGTCTTGTTTAATTTCTTACTAAGACGTTATGCATATTAAAGCCACATTGCTAATTAACGTAAGGTAAAAGGAAAGATTTGTGAGATATTATCTCTTTACATCAAAGTCTAAAGTCAGTGAAATTGAAGAGTACCCAGCAGTTGTCCTAAGGCGTGATAGTTGGGATGATTTTGGCTATAAGACGACATTAGAGTTAATGTATTACCCATCTCAGAAAGAAGGTGGTCAAGCTATAGGTCACGCTAAAATCATGCATGATGGCGATGCTGAAGGTTATACTGATTTCAAGGAACATCAGTTTAACGAATTAAGCGAACACTATTGCTGTTTAGGGCAGACTTCTGAGTATTATAAAAATATAAAAAGGTTGAATTTAGAATGCATGCTTGAAGATCTCAATGATTGCGCTGTAAGTGATACGATTCGAGGGAAATTTTCAAGTTTAGTAGGGTTTAGTACTTCTTTATTACGTTCTAGCATGGCGGAAAAGCTATTAAATGAAGCAAAGGTGATCTTTTCTAGCCAAGTCACAGTCCCCCAAAAAAAGGAGGATGATTTTTCTTTTAAATACAATGTTCAATTATTAAACTCTCGAGAGTCTACTGAGATGAGTTTTAATTTTGCGCGAGAAGAAATCTTACCATTTAGAATTAATGTTTTGGTTGGAAAAAATGCTTGTGGTAAATCTCAAGTCCTATCCAATCTAGCTTTGACATTATCCGGTATGGGGATTGAAAATAAGGGGGAAATTACAAAACATGACCATAGCTCTTTATTTGGTGACGTTCATGTTATCTCATACAGTCCTTTCGATACGTTTAAAGATTTATCTCAATTAAACGGTGGTAAAGTTTCTAAAACTAATATTAGCTCTGGCCTGATACCGTATAAGTTTTATGGGATTAGGAAGTTAGTTAATATTGATGGTAAACAAGAGGTCGTACTCAAATCACACAAAGAAACAAAGAAAGAATTAAACAAAAGTTACAATGAGATTCTTAAAAACAATCAACTTGATTTCATATCAGAGATATTTGAAACATGCCTTGGTTGGAAAGTAGTAACTGGTGACCCTAAAAAAGTAATCGATAATTATGATAACTTTAGTAGTGGTCAAAAGATTTTAGTTAAAACGATTACGGACTTCCTTTCATCAGTAAAAAAAGACGATTTAGTATTAATTGATGAGCCAGAAACTTACTTGCATCCGCAAGGTGTTAGTAATTTTTATCATTGTATAAAAAAACTATTAGATTATACAAAATCATACTGCATCATGGCTACTCACTCACCTATTATTATTCAGGAAACACCTTCAAAGTTCATTAATATAATGACTGAAGTCGGCACAAATATTAGAGTTAAAAAACCTAATTCGGAGACGTTAGGTCAAGGTTTTAGCTCAATAATCAGTGAGATATTTAAAATTGACTTTGATGATTTGAGTTTCTTTGACACCCTTGAAGAGTTTAAGAAAAAAGGTGTAACATTGGATAAGCTGGAATTAATTTTAGGAAATAAACTAGATTTTAGCGCGAAGAGTTATTTTATGAGCTTAAATGGTCCTAATAATGAAGAGTAGTGTGTTACCTAATATCGTCGAACCTGATAATTTCAAAACATTTGTGAAGTACAGGAAGGGTGATATAAGAATCAATTTGTTGAGTGTACAAAAGAAGATTATTTATTACTATCAACACTATAATATTCAAAATAAACACATTCACAAAATAAGACCTAATAAGCTAATTGGTCCTGAAAAAGTTACTATGATTGGTGCCTATGAAAGTTATGAATCCAAAGCGATTATTGCTTACCGTGATGCTCTGTTTGAACATATGACGTGGTCAACTAAATTCAGTCACCCTAGTTAAGAAACCATATCTAATGTTTCGGTTCGTTCTTCAAAGTCATTTGGGCTTTGATAATTTAAGTACGAATGTAAGCGACGACTGTTGTACCACATGCAGATGTAATTCATTACATCCTGTTGAGCTTCATAACGCGTTGGGTAATTTTTCCAATGCACGCGCTCTTGCTTCAAACTACCGAAGAAGCTTTCTGCAACAGCATTATCCCAGCAACAACCTTTCTTACTCATGCTACCAATGAAGTCGTTTGACTTGAGCAATCTACGATATTGATGGCTTGCATATTGAACCCCTTGATCTGAATGGATAATCAACCCTGCTTTGGGTTGGCGTTGCCACATCGCCATAGTCAGTGCGTCACAGACAAGCTGCGCTTTCATTCGTGAGCCCATGCTCCAACCAACGACTTTACGCGAATATAAATCAATCACTACCGCCAGATATAACCAACCTTCTGCAGTCCAAACATAAGTGATATCTTGTACCCAAGCTTGATCAGCGGCTTCAACGTTGAAGTTTTGCTCAAGTACATTGGGATAAATAGGCTTGTTATGGTCACTATTCGTTGTTACTTTGTATTTCTTTTTATAACGCACCCAGACATTTGCCTCTTTCATTAACTGTGCTGTTTTGTGACGGCTCACCGGAAAACCGAGTGCATTTAAGACTTTCTGAATACGCCTTTCACCGTAAGTATTATCACTGAAGTGCGCTATGTCCTTGACCCAATCAATCATTTCTTGATGTGTTGGATCCTCTGATTTAGTTGAATATCGCTTTTGATAACTATAGTAATTGTTACTTTTTACACCCAGTATTCGGCACATTACCGCCACAGGCCAGGTCTTCTTGTATTGGGTTATGAACGAGTATTTCACTTCGTTTCTTTGGCAAAGAAGACCGTCGCTTTTTTTAATATTTCACGCTCCATTTCTAGGCGTTTCACTTGCGCTTTTAGCTCTCTGATCTCTTCTTGCTCAGGGGTCAAATTACCATTCCCTCTAAAAGCCTGCCCATCATCATTTTCAGCTTCTTTTATCCACCGACCAAGCATGTTGGGATTTACCCCTAAATTTCTAGAGGCTTCTGCTTGAGAGTAGTTTTGCTCAACAACTAATGCGATGGCATCAAGTTTAAATTCTTTGGAATACTTTTTACGTTTTGTCATTATCGATCTCCAGTTAAGTTGATTATCTCTTAACTGGGGTAGTCGAATCCATTAAACCACGTCA
>NZ_AUTP01000286.1:0-3597 GCF_000498075.1 Pseudoalteromonas sp. TAB23 | reverse complement strand
CTGCTTTGTTTTATTTGACGGCGGTTTTACAGGGCTTGTAATTACCAACTTTACTTCGCAAGCGGCGATGGAAATTTATGGCGATTACATGCGCAACATGGGAATGCCAGAAGATGAAATAGCGCATAGCCATTTATCAGACGACGTATCAAACGTACTAGGCGAGTTGATGAATCAAATTGTTGGCGACTTTACGTCTAAAGTGCGCGAGCAATTGCATACGTCTATTACACAAAACCAGCCAAAAATGATGGCAATAAACAAGCAAGTGCAAATATCGGTAGATACCACGATGGATCGCCCGCAAGCTCGCCGCGTAACATTCACCACAAGTAAACAAAATATTTTTTACTTGGAATTAGCGATGGATAAAACAGAGTTTATTAAATTACATGACTTTGATATTGCAGAAGCACTTGATCCAGACGACATAATTGAAAACGAAGCTAAAAAGAAGGCTGAAAAAGAAAGCGCAAAGGCTAAAGACGTTGTGCAAGACGATGCCGATGACGACTTTATGGCAGGCTTAGGACTTTAAAGTCTATTTACGTAGGTTGAGTTGAGTGAAACGAAACCCAACGGTTTTTAAAATAATTAGCAGTTAGGTAAAATCATTTAAAATAAAAAACGCGATTTTATATCGTGTTTTTTTGTGGGTTAAGGTTATTTAAGCATTAATTTGAATTAATTTTTTGATCTATTTACAATCGATACAATTAAAAAACTGAATACGCTCATATATGACGACCAAGTTTTTGTCTTTTAAAATTGAATATGGAAATAAAGTGTGAAAACGGTGTACTTAATAGGGAATGGCTTTGATCTTAATCTTGGTTTGAAAAGTAGCTATAAAGATTTTTATGGGTTCTACAAAATTCAAGAAAGTGACTCTTATCCAGTCAAAAATTTCAAAGACAATATCTCTAATAATATAGATAAATGGTCTGATTTAGAGTTAGCTCTTGGTGAATATACAAAAGAAATAAACTCATTAGATGAATTGGATGATATTCATGAGAATATCGTAGAAGAACTCGCCGAATATTTAACTTTAGCTCAAAAAAAATTTACTAAAGAAAAAATATCAAGCATAAATAATGAAAAATTCATTGAAGATCTATTTCATCCTGAAAAGTTTCTTTTAGTCAGAGATGCAATATCTTTGAGAAAATTCTTCGGGGGTAAAGATCGAAGACATAATTTTTATTCTATAGTTAATTTTAATTACACACATACGGCAGAACATATTTTAGGTCTAAATAATATTTCTAATCGTAACTCAAATCTTAAGATTGAGAAAAAAGAAGATGTTGGTCTACATAGGCTAGATTCTATATTCCATGTTCATGGAACAATAGATTCAGATATGGTCATCGGCGTTGATAATGCAGAGCAAATAATTAGTAAAGAACTTTCAAATAATATTGATGCTACAAATCATTTGATAAAACGAGACTGTAATTTAGTTATGAGACATGGCATTGAGTCCGACTGTGAAAAGTTGATTTCAGAAGCAGATCTAATATGCATATTTGGTTCATCTATTGGAGAGACTGATCAGTTATGGTGGGATTTAATAGCAGAGCAACTTAAGGAGAGGAATTGTAGACTAATAGTATTTGAATATTTACCAAGTATTAATAAAAGAAGGTCTCAGCTTCTTGAAAGGCGACGACGAGCATTGTTGAAAAAATTCATTGCACCCGAAGAACTTGAAGCAGTATCTAAACGTGTTTATTTTTCTTTTAATTCTGAAATGTTTTTTTTAAATTGATTTACCAAGT
The DNA here is from genome assembly GCF_000498075.1 of Pseudoalteromonas sp. TAB23. NCBI lineage: Bacteria > Pseudomonadati > Pseudomonadota > Gammaproteobacteria > Alteromonadales > Pseudoalteromonadaceae > Pseudoalteromonas > Pseudoalteromonas sp. TAB23. The sequence continues at coordinate 1,813 of NZ_AUTP01000286.1, read as the reverse complement.
GCTTTTAGCGTTTTACTCCTTAATTGAGCTATTTTCTCGTTACTAATGCGTGCGGCTATAACTATCCTTTAGGCAATACTACCTACTCTTTAAACTTATAACCCACACTATAAACCGCAGCTATTGGGTTTAGTCCTGCTTGAATGTCGTTAATCTTTTTTCGTATATTTTTAATGTGTGTATCTATGTTGCGATCGGATATGTCGGTTGTGTCGCTGTATACGTTATTAATAATATCTTCGCGGGTAAAAACACGCCCTACGTGGCTTATAAATAATAAAAATATTTTAAACTCGACGGCGGTAAAGCCAATGCTTTTGCCGTTTAGGCGGGCTTCGTAATCGTCTTTGTGTAATTGAAAATTATTATGATTGATGATGTTGGTTTTAGGCTGGCTGGTCCTTCTTAGTACGGCTTTTATGCGTGCTATAACTTCTTTGGGGCTGAAGGGTTTGCATATGTAGTCATCGGCGCCGACCTCTAAACCCAGTAAGCGGTCTATTTCTTCACTTTTTGCGGTAAGCATAATAATAGGCACACTTGAAAAGGTGACGTGGTCAACTAAATTCAGTCACCCTAGTTAAGAAACCATATCTAATGTTTCGGTTCGTTCTTCAAAGTCATTTGGGCTTTGATAATTTAAGTACGAATGTAAGCGACGACTGTTGTACCACATGCAGATGTAATTCATTACATCCTGTTGAGCTTCATAACGCGTTGGGTAATTTTTCCAATGCACGCGCTCTTGCTTCAAACTACCGAAGAAGCTTTCTGCAACAGCATTATCCCAGCAACAACCTTTCTTACTCATGCTACCAATGAAGTCGTTTGACTTGAGCAATCTACGATATTGATGGCTTGCATATTGAACCCCTTGATCTGAATGGATAATCAACCCTGCTTTGGGTTGGCGTTGCCACATCGCCATAGTCAGTGCGTCACAGACAAGCTGCGCTTTCATTCGTGAGCCCATGCTCCAACCAACGACTTTACGCGAATATAAATCAATCACTACCGCCAGATATAACCAACCTTCTGCAGTCCAAACATAAGTGATATCTTGTACCCAAGCTTGATCAGCGGCTTCAACGTTGAAGTTTTGCTCAAGTACATTGGGATAAATAGGCTTGTTATGGTCACTATTCGTTGTTACTTTGTATTTCTTTTTATAACGCACCCAGACATTTGCCTCTTTCATTAACTGTGCTGTTTTGTGACGGCTCACCGGAAAACCGAGTGCATTTAAGACTTTCTGAATACGCCTTTCACCGTAAGTATTATCACTGAAGTGCGCTATGTCCTTGACCCAATCAATCATTTCTTGATGTGTTGGATCCTCTGATTTAGTTGAATATCGCTTTTGATAACTATAGTAATTGTTACTTTTTACACCCAGTATTCGGCACATTACCGCCACAGGCCAGGTCTTCTTGTATTGGGTTATGAACGAGTATTTCACTTCGTTTCTTTGGCAAAGAAGACCGTCGCTTTTTTTAATATTTCACGCTCCATTTCTAGGCGTTTCACTTGCGCTTTTAGCTCTCTGATCTCTTCTTGCTCAGGGGTCAAATTACCATTCCCTCTAAAAGCCTGCCCATCATCATTTTCAGCTTCTTTTATCCACCGACCAAGCATGTTGGGATTTACCCCTAAATTTCTAGAGGCTTCTGCTTGAGAGTAGTTTTGCTCAACAACTAATGCGATGGCATCAAGTTTAAATTCTTTGGAATACTTTTTACGTTTTGTCATTATCGATCTCCAGTTAAGTTGATTATCTCTTAACTGGGGTAGTCGAATCCATTAAACCACGTCA
>NZ_AUTP01000285.1:0-2406 GCF_000498075.1 Pseudoalteromonas sp. TAB23 | reverse complement strand
GTATTTAGCGTCGGGGTCGTTAGTTTTTTTTAGTAAGGTTGTGAAATCTTCATAACCGAGCTTAGTTCCGTCACTTGTTTTATCAAAGCGTTCAACAACGAACGTTTCTAAATTTTCAGATAAGTATGTCTTTGGTGGCTCAAGTCCGCAATGGCGAGCTGCTTCCATACACACAAACTCGTTTACCGTAAGTAATGGAAACTCGGTATCGAATGACTTCACTATTAAATCTTTCTGCGGAATTGTTCTATCGGTTTTAATGGTTGAAGCATTAGGTATGCTTACTTTAGGTTGTACGCCAGCCAACGAGTTTTGTAGGTAGTACTTTTCTAATAACTGAGGGAAAAGTGGTGCATTGCTGTTATAGGTCAAAATATCGCTCAAAGATACAGGCTCAGCCTCTGGTAAAGTAAGCTCACTTTTATATGAAAGCATGCCAATGCCTTGTGCGCTCTGTAAAGCAAGTAAATACATGTCGTTTACTTTGGCGTATCTCGCTAGTTTTTCTGCAATGAATCGACGGTTAAAGCCCTCTGGCAAGTTTTGTGAAAATATAGGGTGAAGAGAACCCGATGAGTAACCATCCATGCCTTTTTTAGTCATAGTAAGTGACACGTGTAGGTTTTCTTGTGTTGGCTGGTAGTGATGTACTGAGCCATGTGTTAATACGCCAACTTCAGAATAGTCAGTGCATACTGTTATATTTGTAATTTTATTTGGAAGCTGTGGTGTGCCACTCATTAGTCATTCTCCGAGAATATATCTTCAATGGTATCCCAGTCTGGTAGAGAGTGTTGTTTTGAGGTAACTTCAAATTGTAAATCAACTGCATCAAGCAGTCGCTCAAATATATCGAATGAACCAGTAAAGCGACCGTTCTCAATCTCGGAAATCGTTGTTTTATTAATTCCCGCGATCTCTGATAGCTTTTGTTGCGTGTAGCCTAAAGCTTTCCTGTTAGTACTTATTTGTTTGCCAATATCTGCTCTACTCGACATATATTCACTCACTTAATGTTAGCTATATGGCTAATATATTAGTATATAACTTCTATATTAGCTATATAGCTAATAAAAATTATCAATATTTCAGAGGCATTGCATTATTTATATAAGACGGTTTAGCTTAAAAAACCAAACCGTTGACGTGGTTTAATGGATTCGACTACCCCAGTTAAGAGATAATCAACTTAACTGGAGATCGATAATGACAAAACGTAAAAAGTATTCCAAAGAATTTAAACTTGATGCCATCGCATTAGTTGTTGAGCAAAACTACTCTCAAGCAGAAGCCTCTAGAAATTTAGGGGTAAATCCCAACATGCTTGGTCGGTGGATAAAAGAAGCTGAAAATGATGATGGGCAGGCTTTTAGAGGGAATGGTAATTTGACCCCTGAGCAAGAAGAGATCAGAGAGCTAAAAGCGCAAGTGAAACGCCTAGAAATGGAGCGTGAAATATTAAAAAAAGCGACGGTCTTCTTTGCCAAAGAAACGAAGTGAAATACTCGTTCATAACCCAATACAAGAAGACCTGGCCTGTGGCGGTAATGTGCCGAATACTGGGTGTAAAAAGTAACAATTACTATAGTTATCAAAAGCGATATTCAACTAAATCAGAGGATCCAACACATCAAGAAATGATTGATTGGGTCAAGGACATAGCGCACTTCAGTGATAATACTTACGGTGAAAGGCGTATTCAGAAAGTCTTAAATGCACTCGGTTTTCCGGTGAGCCGTCACAAAACAGCACAGTTAATGAAAGAGGCAAATGTCTGGGTGCGTTATAAAAAGAAATACAAAGTAACAACGAATAGTGACCATAACAAGCCTATTTATCCCAATGTACTTGAGCAAAACTTCAACGTTGAAGCCGCTGATCAAGCTTGGGTACAAGATATCACTTATGTTTGGACTGCAGAAGGTTGGTTATATCTGGCGGTAGTGATTGATTTATATTCGCGTAAAGTCGTTGGTTGGAGCATGGGCTCACGAATGAAAGCGCAGCTTGTCTGTGACGCACTGACTATGGCGATGTGGCAACGCCAACCCAAAGCAGGGTTGATTATCCATTCAGATCAAGGGGTTCAATATGCAAGCCATCAATATCGTAGATTGCTCAAGTCAAACGACTTCATTGGTAGCATGAGTAAGAAAGGTTGTTGCTGGGATAATGCTGTTGCAGAAAGCTTCTTCGGTAGTTTGAAGCAAGAGCGCGTGCATTGGAAAAATTACCCAACGCGTTATGAAGCTCAACAGGATGTAATGAATTACATCTGCATGTGGTACAACAGTCGTCGCTTACATTCGTACTTAAATTATCAAAGCCCAAATGACTTTGAAGAACGAACCGAAACATTAGATATGGTTTCTTAACTAGGGTGACTGAATTTAGTTGACCACGTCA
>NZ_AUTP01000284.1:0-22645 GCF_000498075.1 Pseudoalteromonas sp. TAB23 | reverse complement strand
CCAAGCCTGTATTGCTCTCTTATTTGAATTTCTTGTGCTTCGCTATCATCCACGCACCCTTCAAGCAAACTAAAAGCAAGTTCGCTATCAACTGTTTTTAACTGCCTATAAAGCCTAACTAATAGTTTGTTTTTTAATACAACGGCAATTGCACCATGTGCAGCTTGCACTAAAACCTGCGACGCTAATGCAACGTAATCGCTCTCATCTGTTATATTTTTAAATGCTAACCGGTAACGGTTTAGTAAATAGTTTGATTGCGCTTCGTCAAGTGTTTCAAACCGCGACAAGCTCTCGCTGTGCCCTTCGCGCGTAGCCGTTAAGCCTAAGTCTCGCATTACAAAACGATTTTGATGATTCACATCTCCACTGCTTAGTTTGCCTGCAAATAAAAACTCAAAATACTCGTAGTAATCACTGCGGTTATTAATTACATACTGGCTATAAAGTGGCGCAAGCTCTTGTGGGCATGCTTTAAAAAACTCACGCGCAATATCCACCAGCGCGCCTTTAGCGGCGCTCTTTTTAAAGCTTATTTGCTCACTGTAATTACTTAGCAACTCAACCAAAGAAGGTTTGGTTAAGTGCGCTAAAAGCTGCGAATAGTGCTGCTCGTTTGGCTCAAATAAAATGCCCGCTTTTTTTAGCGTATAAATAGCCTGATGCGGCGATGTTATTTCTTCATAATTGAGCGATTGCGCCTGCACCAAATAAGGCTTTCGCGAGTACACCCGCGCCAACATGCACTGGCTTTGCTCATCTAGCTGGTTAATTTTACTAATAAATTCACTATGTTTAGGCTCAAGTAAATGCATACATTTACTTGTTACAAACTCAATAAGCTCTTTAAAATGCGCTAAATAGTATTTTGCTGGTAATTCTTTTTTCATAATATCGCCACAACTGTATATAAAAACAGTATCTAGTATTTGCGCTTATTATTCAATCTTAAACTTGTAATCAGTAATGCTTATAGTTGCCATATCAAAATAATGTAGAGTCGATAAGCACTAAATGTAAAAACCGACATACTACAAGCCATACAATACAAACAAACCATTGCCATACACTGCAAGGGTGGCACCAGCGGCACAGGGTTGGTCGCTGCGCTTATTTTAAATTCGGCAGGTTACACAAAAGAAGAGGTATACAACCTAGTACAAGGCATTCGCCCTAAAGTACTGACTATAGAGCTATAAAAAGAGTACTTTGAGAGTTTTAGTCGGTAATAAAAAAGCTAGCGTAAAGCAGCAAAGCTACTAATAGTTAAACGCCCATTAACTGGGTCGCAGGCATAACCATTAGACGCGTTTATATTACCGGAATGCAATAAGTTACTTGGGTATATAACTGCGCGATTTAGCTTTGCCTCTACACTGTAAACTTGCTCAAACAAAGTTGTACTTCCATTTATATATTGTGGATTTTTATGAAGCTTTTGCGCCATGGCTTGTTGCTTAATAGCTTGTCTATAAAGCATAAGCCGCTCTTTTGTTATACGTTCATACCCTAAGGATTTATGCTTATAAAATGAAGTGCCACCATGAGTTTCATCACATAAAAAGTGCACCATAGCAAGTTGATTCATATTAGGTGTATCAAAATGAGGGAGCATTTGTATTGGCCTGAGCTTATCAGGCTCAGTGCATGCAATTGAAAAAGCAGAAAGAATTACATCAAACTCGCTTTTATCCGCCATATCAAAGTGCGAATTAATAATTGGCGCAAGCGCTTTTAACCGCTCGATATAACTAAGCGGTGCGGCTTTTCTTACTCCTGGGTAAAAATCACTTTCTTGTGCGCAAAACGATTCTCTAGCACTTTGAGAAAACACAGCAAAATTAATAAGCGCATCTACATTATTTACAAAATCATCAATAACAATAATTGGGGTTTTCTCTTCCCCTACAGTATGTATGTGTAACGCCGTATTTTCGTTTAGTTTAAAATCAATCATCGGCTAAATTAAGCACTGCATTTTTACGCTCTATCAATGGGTATATTTGGCCAAGTGAGGTTATAACAGTATAAATAGCGGGTAATAAAGCGCTTTGATGTAAAAGCGTAATTTGATCACTATTAAGTTGTGCGAGTCTTTCTTGGTTAATAATGTATAGGCCGTTTAACTTTATTTTTTGACTGTTCTGAAACGTTACCTCAAGCGATAATGGCTGCAGTAACTCATACTGTAACAAGGTATCAATTAACTTTTTATTGTCTATTTCGCCTTGTAATAAATGCCCTAAACACTGCTTTATTTGTTTGAAATAGCTACTTTCTTCTGCGCTTTGGGTATAAATTGGTTCTAAATTATTCTGGCTTTGCGCTCGATTATTAACGACTGCTGGGCTATTTAAATTAATACACACAGGGTATTGAGTTTGCTGCGCATGAGTATCACCAACAAAAAATGGCTGACGCTGTAATTGAAGCGGTAAATACACGCCCTGCCACTGCGAGTTCTGATAAAACAAGTTCTCATGTTGCTCAAAGCCTAATAAAGCATTGAGTGTAAACTCCCCTGTTTCTGAGTTTTTTGCAAAAACTATAGGCTGCTGAACGGCAATTTGATTAAGTTCCGCCATAACAACAGGAATCATATTAATGTTTTCAGCGTGTGATTGTGCTTTTTGTGTGTCTATTTTTATATGCTGATGAGCACTTTGCTCTAATGCGACTAAATTTTCCATGCGTGTCTCTTTATTGTTTTTATGTGTAAATTTTTAAGCTAAATAGTGCTAAAGCCATGATTCTTAATTTTATTTAACAATTCTCGGTTACTAGGTAAGTTAGTGACTGCTTGGTTTATCATGCTTTTATTTTTATCAAACTGACTTTTAGCAAAAGCAGTGTCTTTAAGCATATAGGCAGTTGTGCTGTAGTCACTTTTAAAGCCCATACCATATAAAACATATTGATAACTCGCCGCTGGAAACACCTCATTGTTACTTGTAAAGTCGTGGTCAGCAGGGGCGCGGTATTGCCATAATTTCATTAGATCTTGTAGGCTTTGAGGAATCGTTTTTGGGTTTCTGTTATCGCTCCAAAATGCGTTATCGTCACGGGTTGATAAAATATAGTGTAGCTTTAAAAAGTCGATTATTTTCCCCCACCTATAACTAAACGTCTCATTAAAGCGCTTGGCGGTAATATCCATAATATCGCGGGTGTGGGGGAGTTGTTCGCTGATCATTTGCGCTGACATTTCTACTAATACCAATGCAGAAGCTTCAAGCGGTTCCAAAAAGCCAGCCGAAAGCCCAACTGCAACACAGTTGTTTTGCCAAAAGTGTGAGCGATGACCACTTTTAATAGGGATTTTTCTGATGGTGAGCGAATCAATTTTATCGCCTACATATTCTTTGAGTTTTTCTCTGGCTCGCGCTTCTGTACTATATTTACTCGAATATACGTAACCTACACCACGGCGGTGCTGTAAACCTATATCCCAAATCCAACCCGCTTCTTGCGCTGTTGAAATTGTGTGAGACGCAATGCTCTCATCTTCATTCTCATAAGGGACTTGCACTGCTAAGGCGGTATCAATAAACAGCACGTCATCGCAGGGCTTAAAGGGAACCTTGTAATGCTCGCCTAATAACAATGATGAAAAGCCGGTGCAATCGACAAATAAATCACCGCTAATTTCACCTTGTTGTTTTGTGGTAACGCTTGCAATATCGCCATTTTTAGCACTATTGACCTGCGTTACATCGGCTAAAATATGTTTAACGCCAAGCTGCTGCGTACAGTGTTTTTGTAAAAAAACAGCAAATTTTGCAGAGTCTAAATGGTAGGCATAATTGGCTATAGCAGCATATTCTGGTGTACAAATTGTTTTAGGGGCAAGTCCTTGCTCACAAATAGCTTCTTGATAACACACTGCGTTTGAAAAAGAAGTTAACTCAGCTGTGTTATTTAACCAATGCCCTGCCATATCAGTTTTTGAAAAGCCCTGCGGCAGAACTAATGGGTGATAATAAAAATCATCATTGCTGCCATCCACCCATTTGGCAAATTTTGCACCTTGCTTAAAGCTTGCCTCACACTCGCGTATAAAATCGGTTTCGCTAATACCAAGTGCTATTAATGTACTGCGCATGGTGGGCCAAGTGCCTTCACCAACACCTATAATTGGTACATTTGGTGATTCAACTAGCACAACATTAAGACCATCGGGCGTATTACTCTTATGATGTGCCGCTAATCGACCTGCTGTTAGCCAGCCCGCTATACCGCCACCAACGACAACCACTGTTTTTATTTTTTTATTTTGCTGGTTCATACTTGTTACCTATAAAGGCATATTTAAAAAGTGGCTATTACTAAATGTAAAAGCCACTTTTATTATTTAAGTTAGAAACTACCACGAACACCTAACGCAAAACGTCGCCCGCTATCTTCAACCATTAGTAATTGATTAGAAAAGCGACCACGTTTGTGTACGTATTCTTCGGTTAAGTTTATACCTTCAAAGAACACCGATACATTTTCGGTAATATCATAGCTTCCACTGGCATCGAGTTGTGCATAGTCTTCCACTATAGTGACACCATCACCATTTAACTGCGTAAGCGACTGTACAAAACTGTCACGCCAGTTATAAGCTAAACGCGCCTGAAATGGCCCATTTTCATAAAAACCAACCACATTGTAAGAATCGCTTAAACCCGTTAATGCAAATACCTGCGTTATATCTGCTGGGTCTAATTCTGCATCACTATCAACAAACGTTGCATTAACCATAAAGCCAAAGCCACTATCAAAGCTATGCTGTAGAGCCAGCTCCCAGCCGTCAACAATTGCCGACTCGCTATTATTTGGTAACGTATTGGTAAACACGGCTGTAGAGTCGGCAGCATCAGAGTTATCTACATCATTGCCTGTAGAAGGGTCTGTAAGTAACCCACCACCAGCAAGCTCGAACGTTAAGTCTTCAGTGGTGTTTATAATGAAGTTAGCAACGTTTTTTCTAAAGTAACCAGCTGATAAGTAACTTGCGTCGGCGTAGTACCACTCTAGTGATAAATCTAAGTTATCTGAGGTAAATGGTTCAAGTGCAGGATTACCTGAGCTTGATGTTAAGTTGCCACCTTGGCGAGTAGTTTCGATAACAGTCACTGGCGACATACTATCGAGTGTTGGGCGCGTTATCGTTTGTGATACGGCAGCACGGGCTATCAAATCGTCATTAATTTCAAGCTTTACACTAAAGTTAGGCAAAATAGCTTCGTAATCTGAGCTTGATGAAATATTTTTTACTGCACCAAAGTTAGCCAACATCTCGGTTTTATCTAAAATAGTTAGCGCGCTAACTGGCTCATCTGTGCCTTTTACTTTTACATCGGTACTTTCATATCTAAACCCAGCAGATGCGTATAATGGCATGCCTGCAAGCTCGGCCTCAAAATCAAATTCAGTATAGAATGAAAAAGTATCTTCGGTGATTTCAAACGATTTGTTACGCTTAACAGCATCAAAGCTGATAACTTGCCCGTTTGCAGCTGCAATTTGCTCTAGGTATGCAAAGTTAGCTTCCCCGTCGTGTGCTAGCCATGATGTCGGCATACGTCCGCTACCACTTACATCGCCTAAAAAGTCATCTCCAGCATCAAATACAAACTGCGCTAAGCCGTCCATGCTCGGAGCATCTGGGTAACCACAAAAAGTACAATGAATACCAACGCCTTCGTTATCCCAACGATCTAGGTTCTTAGTTTCAGTTGAGTACATGGCACCAAATTTAACCGCGATTAACCCCGATGTACCTTCGTTATTCCATACACTATCCCAGCGAAATTGATCAACAGTATCCTCAACAGCCCAACCACGGCGGAGCATTACATGTGCTCGGCTATTTGCTGTATCTAAATGATTAGACACTCCATCAGGCGTTACCCCTGGATCGTAAGCCACACCATTCAGTTCTTGTTGGCCACTGTAAATATTAGGGTTAGCTGAGGCAAATTCACTGGCGTAAGGCAAAATGCCACCGTCTACTTCAAAGCGCACTCGGTTAGCATAGCCAATCAACGATAGCTGATCGCCACCGCCATTATTAGCCTCACGCTCGGCTTTTGAGTGGCTCAAATCAAACTTCATATTTAAGTTATCGTTTACATGCCAATCAAAGTTTAAACCTAATGCGCTAGAGTTGGTTAAACGATCAAACTTTTTAGCGTGCATATCGGTGGCAAGGCCTACCTCTTGATATAAATCAACCACAGTGCCATTTTCATCAACAGTTGGGCCTGCTGCATCACCAAAGCCTTCTAAGTTTGGTGCTGTAAACCAGTGCCCGTATGAAGTTGTATCGGCCTCTACATCAAAATCGGAGTAAAGTGCGTCAGCAGTAATCACTAAATCATCTGATGGGGCATACTGAATAACTAAGTTGGCATTAGTTCGTGTGCGTGTTTCTGTAGTAACTTTGTGATCGTAATTGCGTGGCGAAAATATATTACCACTGTAAGCTTGCCCACTTTGAGTTTGCGGGTTTGAAACACCGACGTTTTCGAGCCATCCATCTACTTGAGCTTGGTTTAAGCGTGTTTCGCGTTCTTGACGAGACACAGCAAACAACAAACCCAGTGTGTCATCATTAAATGTATTACTAATTAACCCTGAAATTTCTGGTGTGGTTTCTTCGCTATTTTCATCGTAAATACCTTTAACACTACCCGCTATTTTAAAGCCACTAATCGCAAATGGACGTGCCGTATTAACGTTTACTGTTGAGCCAATACCACCAGATTGCATAGTGGCCGTTGAGGTTTTAAATACATCTAGGCTTTTAACCAATTCTGATGCAATGGTATCAAAGCTAAATGCACGGCTTTGATTCTCTGATGCCATTTGGCGTCCGTTTACTAGTACAGTATTAAACTGCGGGCCAAAACCACGCACCGTAATAAGCTGCCCTTCGCCGCCTGAACGGTCTATTGAAACCCCAGTAATACGTTGCAAAGACTCGGCTAAGTTTGTATCAGGAAATTTACCAATGTCTTCCGCTGAAATGGAATCAACCACGCCACCGGCTTCTCTTTTTNGAGCCTCTAATTCCGCGTACTTCTATTATTTCTGGATCTTGTACTGCTGTTTCTGCAACTGCAGGAAGGGTTGCCATTGTGCTTAATACAGCTAGTACAGCACTCGACACGCCATTTTTTTTATAGTTAGCCATGTTGTCAGTTCTCTCGAAGCTAGGGTCTATTAAAATAGAAATTTGCCCATCTTCGCTAACTTGCATTTGCAAGCCGGTACTGTCGAGTAAAATCTGTAATGCATTTATTATTGAATACTCGCCAGTAATAGTATTTGTTTGTAACTGTTGAATTTTATCCAACGGAAAAAGCAAAGTAATATCGGCTTGCTCGGCAAAGTTTATTAGCGATAAATCGGCCCTTTGTCGAGGAATGTTAAACATTGCTTTTTCGTCCACCGAGCTCGCTTTCACCTCTGTGGTGACTAAGCTAAAAACAAGCACATATAGCGGTAAACAAAGTGGCAAATGTATACATTCCATGCGTATAGTTTTTGGCCATACACAGAATGAAGACGAGTGACTTTTTATTTTCCTCCATAAATATTTTTTATTTTTTTCAAATAATTTATTTTTTTGACTAGCCATACTTATTATTACTAAACCTTTATTATTTTTTGGTGTGCAAAAAAAATGTTGTGGGGTTTCAACTAAAAAAGTTAAATATATTTTTATATTAATTAATTGGTTATATGAACACGTATAATTATAGAGCTAGCCTATACGTGTTAATAATTTGAAAAACTGTAGTACACTTGGTATTCAAATTACAAGCTTTTAACAACAAGGATTGATAGTGCCTGCAATTTTACAAATAGAAAAACAATTTATTTTAAAATTGAGTAGCGGATTTTTTATTACCAATCGTCTTAAGCTGTAATGGCAAAACAATAACAACAATTGCCAAAACCACACACACACGAGACACACACTCAATGACAAAAGACACACTATTTTATAAGGCTTATCTGGCCTCGCGCAAAGGTCTCTCAAATGTAGTGGCACGCATAGTACCTCCACATGAAATTGAAGACATTGTGCAAGAAACTTACGTGCGAATTTGTCAAATAAAAAACACTGAAAACATTAGCTCACCAAAATCTTTTATTTATAAAACGGCGCGTAACCTAGCGCTCGATTATCAAAAGCAAGCCAATATACGACTAGTCGATAGTATCGACAACATGGAAGCATTAGAGCAACTCTTAGCAGAACATCAGAAAGACGAAATGTACGAAAATGCGCTAACCGATTGCGAATTTTCAAATTTTTGTGAAGCTGTCAGGCTTTTGCCTGTTCAATGCCGTAAAGTGTTTGTATTAAAAAAAGTGTATGGTTATTCGCAGCGAGAAATTGCTGCTCAATTAAACCTTAGTGAAAGTACCGTGGAAAAACATATAGCAACCGGCGTAAAACGTTGTACGCAGTTTATGCGTCAATCTGAAAAAAGTGTGTATGGCAAACCGAACTCTTCTTCACAAAAAAGTGCTGGAGGTAGTCATGAGTAATGTCCACCATATAAGCGAACGAAATAATAAGGCCGTCGAAGACGCACGCCTTGATTGTGCTAGTGAATGGCTTGCCAAGCTCGATAGAGGTTTAACTAAACCCGAAAAAGACGCATTGCAGCTATGGTTAGCTCAGTCATATAAAAACGTCGAAGTATTGCTTGAAGTTGCACACCTATGGGACAAGATGGGTGAACTTAGCCGCTTATCTGATCTATTCCCGCAATCACAATCTAGACAAAAACGCCTCCCTGTGTGGTTAGGTGCAACNTGGCTGTTGCACTTAGCTTTTTTCAAGAAGCATTTAATTTTTCATTTTTTTATCCCGTTAATCAGTCAGCTGTTGTCGCTAAGCAACTTAACTTTCAAACGGGTGTAGGTGAAAGCAAAGACATAATTTTGCCAGATAAAAGTGAAATCACATTAAATACTAATAGCTTTGTACAAATAAGATATACCCGAGACTCTCGAGTAATTAACTTACTGCGGGGCGAGATACATATAAATGTGGCGCATGATAAGACACGGCCTTTAAGTGTTATTGCTGGTGATAAAGTTATTCAGGCAGTAGGCACTGCGTTTAATGTTGAAGTGGGTAAAAAACAAATAGAGTTAATAGTCACTGATGGCAAAGTGCTTGTTGCCGAACAAACTAGTTCGCAACCATCAAACCTCCAAAAAAATGGAACAAATAAGCTTGGTAAATTTTTATCAAATAACTCTACAGCAGTTTCTAAAGGTGAAAAGCTCGATTTAAGTTTCAAAGGTAAAATAGCTAAGCACGTTGAAAAAGTAGACCCTATAGATGTAGCGGCTAGTCTTTCTTGGCGTAAAGGAAGCCTTATTTTTAGAGGCGAATCTCTTGCCGATGCCATGGCCGAGATTAGTCGATATACGAATATAGACTTTGAGCTTTCTGATGATGAGCGTTTAACAAGGGTACAAGTCGCTGGTATGTTTAAAACAGGCGATGTTAAGGGCTTATTAGAAGTATTAAATAATAATTTTAATATTAGTTATGAAAGAATTAGCCCAGATAAAATTCGTTTAAATTACGCAGATCCAAGCGCTTCAATATAGTACAGTACACAATAATAAAAATCAGGACACACAATCATGACATCATCTTTATCGCCGAGGAATAATAGCTCGGCGCGCACATCAAACACGTGCTCACTTTTTTACGTAATATTTATATCGGCCGTTGCTGCTATTGGTGGCTTTTTATTTGGTTTTGACTCGGGCGTTATTAACGGCACAGTATCGGCGCTCGGTAATGCATTTAATTCAAGCAGTGTGGCTACGGGGTTTAACGTAGCGTCTGTGTTACTAGGGTGCGCCCTAGGTGCGCTTGCTGCAGGGCCGCTAGCTGATAAGTTTGGTCGCCGTGCAATTATGATCATCACCGCGATTATTTTTGCCATTAGTGCATTTGGCTCAGGCATTAGCGAAAGCTCTGCGGAGTTTATTTTTTACCGTTTATTTGGTGGTTTAGGTATTGGTGCTGCATCAGTATTAGCGCCAGCTTACATTGCAGAAGTTGCGCCACCAGCACTTCGTGGTCGTTTAGCTACACTACAACAACTCGCTATTGTACTGGGTTTATTTGCTGCTTTTTTAAGTAACTATTTAATTGCTGATGCAGCAGGCAGCGCGCAAAATATTTTAATGCTTGATATAGCCGCTTGGCGCTGGATGTTTTGGGCTGAGCTTGTCCCTGCGGTACTGTTTTTAGTCGGTGTGTTGTTTATTCCTGAGTCGCCTCGTTATTTAGTAGCGCAAGGTAAAGTAGACGATGCTAAAGCAGTATTTAGTAAAATATCGAACGACAATGCAGATAAACAAATAAGCGATGTAAAACGCTCATTGCATAGCGATACAAAGCCAAGTATTCGCGATTTATTTATTGATAACAGTAAAAAGGTACACCCAATTGTTTGGGTAGGTGTGGCGCTGAGTGTGTTTCAGCAATTTGTGGGTATTAACGTGGTGTTTTATTACGGCTCTGAGCTTTGGCAGGCCGCTGGGTTTGATGAGTCGCAATCGCTATTTATAAATGTATTAGCGGGCACTACTAATATTGTATCTACTTTTATTGCCATTGCCCTAGTTGACAAAGTTGGCCGTAAACCACTGTTGCTTGTAGGCAGTATTGGTATGTTTATCAGCTTAAGCGCGCTTACTTATATATTTGGCAGTGCAGGCCTTGATGACGCAGGCAAACTTGCACTTAGCGATAACATGGGTACGTTTGCACTTATTATGGCTAACTTATTTGTGGTATTTTTTGGCTTAAGTTGGGGCCCAATTGTATGGGTATTATTAGGCGAAATGTTTAATAACCGTATTCGTGGTGCTGCCCTTGCCGTTGCTGCCAGTGCGCAGTGGATTGCTAACTTTGCAATCACCATGACCTTCCCTATTATGCTGGCTAACATTGGCCTTGCCGGCGCTTATGGATTTTATGCGTTATCGGCACTTATAAGCATATTTTTTGTTGTTAAATACATTAAAGAAACACGCGGTAAAACGCTCGAATCTATGTGATTTTTAAAAGCGGCGATATTAATCGCCGCTTTGCTTTTACATACAATGGCGTTATTTAAGAGTGATTGTTTGGATGAGCTAAACGTTAACTAATAAATATATTTTAAACTGCTGTTGATACGTAAACCCTCCTTTTACCTGCACACTTTTAATACCAAAGTGTATAGCTACCGATTGCATACTTAAATATCGCTATAACTCAATACGTTAGCGAACCTTTTAACTTAAGCTAAGATTGAATAGCAATCTACGCTCATTTATTTTAGCTTTATAACTATTGCCGTATTACCTTTTATTATAACTAATCTATTTAAATTCCTTTTTAGAATATCAAAAATTAGCTATTGTCCGCCCATTCCAACTTTATGTATTTACTAAAATGAAAAAACAGTTAATTTCAGGTTTAGCTTTAACGTGTACGTTAGGTTCGTTCAGTGCATTTGCTACTAATGGTTATTTTACTCACGGCTATGGCATGACCCACAAAGGTATGGCTGGCGCAGGTGTAGCGCTGTCAGAAGAATTAATGTCTGGCGCTAATAATCCAGCAACCTTTTTACCTAATGGAACAGAGCTATCTCTGGGCTTAGAGCTTTTTTCACCTGAACGAAAATATACTGCATCAAAAGTAGATACTTTTTACCCTGGCGCATTTTATCTTGAAGCAAAAACACAAAAAAGCGACAACACTGTATTTGCAATTCCAGAGTTTGCTATTGGCCATCAATTAAATGAAAAAGTAAATATTGGCTTATTAGTGTATGGCAACGGCGGTATGAATACCGAGTACGGCGCAGAATCCTCTCCTGAGGGGACTTTTTACGCTGGTACGACGGGCGTTGATTTAAAACAACTCTTTATTAGCCCAACAGTAAGCTATAAGTTGAATGAACAAACACGCCTTGGTGTATCCCCTATTTACGTGGTGCAACAGTTTGAAGCGCAAGGGCTTGGAAACTTTGCTCCTTTTTCGCAATCACCCCAAGCGCTTACAAATAATGGCACCGATACAAGCACAGGCCTAGGCATTCAACTGGGTATTAGCCAAGATATAAATTCGTCATTAAGCTGGGGGGCAAGTTACCGCTCATCAGTGTCTATGCAAGAGTTTGATAGCTATAAAGGTTTATTTGCAGAGCAAGGCGGATTTGATCTGCCAAGTTCGTTTCAACTTGGCGCAGCCTACAAGCTTACCCCAAGTAATCAGGTTGTATTTGATTGGCAAAAAATAAATTACAGCGAAGTAAAAAGTATTGCAAATCCAGTCAATAACTTGATGTCAGCGCCTTTAGGAGCTAACGCCGGCGCTGGGTTTGGCTGGAACGATATGACTATTTATAAGCTTGGCTATCAGTGGCAGCGTACATCGCAACAAAAAATTCGTTTTGGGGTGTCTTACACCGAGCAGCCTATTCCTTCTTCTCAAGTTATATTAAATATTTTAGCCCCGGGTGTTCAAGAGTGGCATTTTACTACTGGCTTTAGCCATTCTTTTACCAACAAGGTACAATTAAACGCTATGGCTTTTTATTCGCCAGCAAAAAAAGTAACGGGTGCTAACTACTTAGCGCCTAATCAACAATTATCAATCGAAATGAAACAAACCGGTTTAGGCGTTTCTATTGTTTGGGAAATTTAAAAATGATAACAGAATTCACCCCAGTATCGGCTGCAATAGGCGGTGCATTAATAGGTATAGCGTGTACGTTATTACTGGTTTTATACGGAAAAATTGCGGGTATATCAGGCATTGTTAAATCTGTATTCGCTAAAGCAAATTCAGACTCTCGTTGGCAGTTATACTTTATTTTAGGGTTGTTGTTGGCAGGAGTCGCTGTAAGGGTATTTGCGCCATCTTTATTAGAAGGCGAATTGCAATTACCGCCTTGGCTTATTGTTGTTGCAGGGCTTTTAGTTGGCGCTGGTACAACTTTAGCTAATGGGTGCACAAGTGGCCATGGTGTGTGCGGCATGTCGCGCTTTTCTGCTCGCTCTTGGGTTGCAACATGCACATTTATGCTTGTCGCCTTCATTACAGCAAACCTTGTAGGATAAATAATGAAAGCAATTATGATGGTTGTTATAGGCTTTATATTTGGCTTAGGACTTATTATTAGCGGGATGACAAACCCCGCTAAAGTGATTAACTTTCTTACCTATGGAAACCAATGGGACGCAAGCTTAATTATAGTGATGGCTGTTGCCATGCTAATAATGATGTTTACATGGTTATGGGTTGCAAAAAAAGAAAAGCCACTTATTTCAGGAACGTTTAATTTAAGTAATTTAAAAAATATTGATGCGCGCTTAATTATCGGCTCAGTACTTTTTGGTTTAGGCTGGGGTTTAAGTGGTATATGCCCAGGGCCTGGTTTGGTTCAATTGGTGTCTCTTAAAATGGAGTTTTTATTATTTTTTGCAGCCGTACTAGGCGGTATGTGGTTAGCCAAAAAAGTATAATATTTGCTGCCGACTAAACTCGGCAGCTACTTTACCCAAACAAAGGTACATAACTTGCTGCAATATATAAAACTATATTGAACAGGTTTAAGTTATGCTAAATAAAGCGCTGGAATTTTCTAACAGCACACCTTGGTTAAGCGCAGCGTCCTCCTTTTTACTTATAGCTATACTACTGTTTTTAATTCGTTTTTTTGTAATGTACTGGCTAAAAAAATGGACTTCAAAAACCAAATTTATATTCGATACTTTACTAATAGAGTCAATATCTAAGCCGCTAACACTGTGCACAATTATTGTGCTACTCACCATTTTAGAGCACGACACCTTCATTATTAGTACTTCTATTTCTCAGCAGATCCCTTTTAATAGCATTAATATTGTATTAGCGCTGCTTGCACTTATTATGTTTTTAGACCGCTTTATTATTGGCACTATTAATTACTATGGTAAACAATCAGCCGTGGTTTTTAATTCAAAAAGCATAATTAAAGGCGTGATACGCGTTACATTATCGTCAGTGGGATTACTGGTATTAATGGGCACGCTAGGTATTTCTATTACGCCTATTATTGCCTCGTTAGGTATTACGTCTCTGGCTGTTGCTCTTGCTTTGCAACCTACCCTCGAAAACTTTTTTTCTGGCGTGCAGCTAGTAATAGATAAACCTATGAGGGTGGGTGATTTTATTGAGCTTGAATCTAAGGAGCAAGGCTTTGTAGATCATATAGGCTGGCGATCTACATGGGTTAAAATGCTACCTAACAATATGATTATTATACCTAATAGCCAATTATCTAAATCGCGTATTATTAATTACTTTTACCCTGAAAAAGAGCTAAGCGTACCTGTTGATATAAGTGTGCATTACGATTCAGATTTAGAGTTTGTTGAGCAAGTAACACTTGAAGTGGCTCGCGAAATACTTATTTCACACGAATGGGGCGTTGATGATTACAATACCTTTGTGGTTTTTCATACCTTTGATAGATCAAGCATTAACTTTACGGTAATGCTTAGAGCTAAAGAATACTTTAATCGCTTTTGGGTTAAATCTGCTTTTATAAAAGCCCTGCATAAACGCTATAAAAAAGAAGGTATTGTAATCCCCTTCCCTATTACGGCTATTAACACGACTCAAGAAGCTGCTAAATTTAATAGTGATAAAAAAGTGCAAGGCGATACTTAAAAAAAGCGCGAGTGACTCTCGCGCTAATAAGTATTAAAACTTGTAAGTTATTTGCCCAATAATTTCACGAGGGCTGCCAGGAAAGTGGCCGTTTCGCTCACTAAATCCACTAACCGCGTATTCTTTGTCAAACAGGTTATTAATATTTACACTCAGTAATACGTCGTCAAAGCGACTCGTCCAGCTCATATCAAATACAGTAAATGGTTTTACTTTTTGGCCACTGGTACTAAGTTGCTCACTTACGTAATTTGCACCAAATGCAATTGATGAGTCAATTGAATCAATTGCGTAGCGAGTCCATAAACCTGCCTGGTGGCGTGGTGCATTAGCAAAGCGCGAACCATCTCCAAATGTATTTGAAAGCGTATCACCCGTTACGCCGTCTACCACTTGCGTATCGTTGTATGCGTAGTTAGCCGTTACGGTCCAGTGCGCTGATAAATCGCCGACTAAAGTTGTTTCAAATCCTCGGCTTTCTACTTCACCTATATTTAAAAGTGCAGCAATTCCATCCCCCGCTCCCGTATCGTCTGGGTTGCTCATTACCACGTTTTCTTTATTAATTTGGTAAATTGCAAAGGTGCTCATTATTTTGCCGTCGAGCCATTGGTTTTTCATACCCAGCTCGGTTTGCTTGCCGGTTTCTGGTTCTAAATTACCTTCGCCTTCTACATCCTCTTGGTCGGCTGACGATGCAGGGTTAAAGCTCTCTGAGTAGTTAATATATACCGATGTGTTTTCTACTGGCTGATAAGTAACAGCAACGCGCGGCGTTATGTCGCTATCTGAGTAACTAAAACCAGTTTCTTGATTAAACTCTTTAAAATGGTCATAGCGTAGGCCTGCAATTATTGTCCACTGCTCGCCTATGCTAATTACGTCTTGCGCGTATACACCAAATCGGTCGGTATCTACGCCATCGCGGTTCATGTCGGTAAGGTTATAAGTACTTGGATCGGTTTCACCGTAGTTTAAATTAAAAATATTTAAATTAGCGACGCCATCGGCCTCATATCGAGCACGAAAGTAGTCATATTCGGTATCAACGGTGTGGTAATCACCACCAAATAAAAACTGATGGGTTAATTGTCCTTGTCCAAAGTTATAAACAAAGTCGGTGGTTACACTTGCCTCTTTATTGGCACGAAATTGCTTACGGTATTCACGCTTAATCGTTTCATCGTCAATATTGGCAACGCCATCACCGTTTACATCTACCCAGCTTTGCGACTCATGGTAGGCTTGGTCTCGCTCGTTATCCATGTAGCGAAACGTAGTACTTAAAGAAAAATCATCATTAAAATAATGGCTAAGTTCTGCTTGAAGGACCAAAGCTTCCATATTTTGATAATCAACCGCTTCATTAGCGTTATAACTTGGGTCAACTAAAAAGTTGCCGTTGTCATCTACCGGTACGCCCCGTAAGCGGTTACCGCCCAGGTCTTGTTTTATGTAGTCAACACTTGTGGTTAGGGTTGTTGAATCACTTAAATCAAATAACAATCCGCCTGTTAGCTCGGTATTAGCTGAGTCTGCATTGTTACGAAAGCTGTCTTGCTCTTCATAATAACCACCCAATCTATAAGCCATTGTATCGTTTAAACCACCCGTCATATCGAGTGATGCACCA
Source organism: Pseudoalteromonas sp. TAB23 (assembly GCF_000498075.1). Taxonomy (NCBI): domain Bacteria; kingdom Pseudomonadati; phylum Pseudomonadota; class Gammaproteobacteria; order Alteromonadales; family Pseudoalteromonadaceae; genus Pseudoalteromonas; species Pseudoalteromonas sp. TAB23. The sequence continues at coordinate 6,266 of NZ_AUTP01000284.1, read as the reverse complement.
CGGGTGTTGTAATTACCCAAAGTAAGCTTTAATTCGCGTTTTTGTGTGTAGCTTGGCTTTTTAGTTACGTAATTAATCATCCCACCAGGTTCGCCACCGCCATACAAAGCAGAGGCTGGCCCTTTTAATACTTCAACACGTTCTACATTAAATAACTGCGGTACACCAAAGCCCGAATATGGGTCGCCACGCACACCATCGTAAAATACATTTGCGTCATCTCTAAAACCACGAAAAGTTACGCCTGAGTAGCTATATTCGCTCACTCCCGCAATAGATCGGTACAAATCGGTAATGTCACGAGCTGCTTGGTCAATTATAAGTTGCTCTGTTAACACCTGAGCCGATTGCGGAAGCTTAATAAGATCTAAATTAGTTTTAGTACCAATTTTACTTTCGGTTTCTAGGTAAAATTGCTGGGCACGGCCAGTTACTTCTATTTTTTCAATATCGTTATTTTGCTCTGCAAATGCCATATTAGAAAAAGCAGATAAAGACGCAGCAATACTTAATGCCAAATAATTAGGGTTAAACATGATAATTCCTGGGAGAAGTGTAGATAGCCAACAAGCTAAATGATAACTCTTATCATTTTCATAATCAACACAGGAGCGGGTTTAATACATCTAAATATTAGAACTAATTTTACTTAAAACAGAGCGCTAGCCCTTTTATTGCAGTTAAAATAAAACCCCTACTGTATTAAATACAGTAGGGGTTATTAAGTAATTCTTAAATTAGTTTTAGCGTGTAATTTACCCAGCAATATTGCTAATTTGAATTACTGGAGACACGTTAGTAAAATTAACTAAATCAGCCGCTATTACTTCTTGATGAGGTGCAAAGGCTTGCTGAAAAGATTCTACCGATTCAAACACTAAATGCCCCATAGCAATATAAGTTGGCGCTTCGCCCGGTGCGCCACCAGCTAAACCTGCATCTGCACTACTTGATATAAGCGCTTTACCAACTAACTCTGCAACTAGTGGTAAATGTGTTTTACAGTAGTAGTCCATATCGAAAGTAGCACTTTCATTATTTGGGTATAATACGCTTACTTTAATCATTACATTCTCTCTTTTATTTACTAAAAAATTTAAAGCTGTGCTAATAAACAGCTTTACAAACTAGTGTTCAAAGCGTCTTTTGAAATAGTATGAATCATACTTAAGTAAAAAGCGCATAAGTGAGCAGTCGCTCAATTATGTAGTATTCATGCTCATAGCGCCAGTAATTTGATTGCAATGCGTATTTTAATTAAGGTGATACTTCGCTAATTTACTTAAGTGCGGGTCGTTTTTTAAAAGGTTTGGGCGGTAAAGACTCTACAAAGTTAACGCACGTATTTACCCAATATGTTAAATCAGAATCAGACTCAAAACCTTCAGGCAAAATATAAACCAAGCCCTTAACTGGCTTTCCGGTAAAGTCCATTTCAGTTACATGAGGTTTAGCTAAACAATCGCTGTAGTTTTCAGGCCCTACTCGCACCATCAGCTTGTTGCCTATTATTACGCAGCACATATACTCCGAAATTATAAAACATAAACCACCAAACATTTTCTTTACTACTAAATCGTGGCGCGCATTAAACAACTCATAGAGTCGCTCTTCTAACCCTCTGTCAAAAGCCATTTAAGCATCTCTATTTTTTAATAAACACATTACACACTTAATAACGGTAATAGCACTTAAACCTAAGTAAATAAAATAATAAAAGGTGGCTGGAAAAGGTATGCAAAGAGTAGGTATAAAATTATTTTGGACTTACAGTTTTTATCAAACCGCACTAATCAAAGCTGATTGAGCTGACACTAGTGCGGTTTAAAAGTAAGTATAAAACTTACTAATTCAATTTTAATAAACCAAAATGCTTATGCAGACAGTTGCGCTGGAGCATTTGTTACAGATGCTTTTTTCATACTGCCTTCTTGCTCTAAGCGAATATGCCAGCTAAACGCTTCTTCAAGTAAATGAGGGGTATGCCCACCACGCTCACAAGCGCGCTCATAATAGTCTAACATCGCTTCGCGATATTCTGGGTGCACACAATGCTTAATAACTTGTACAGCACGCTCACGCGGTGCTAAACCGCGTAAATCAGCTAAACCTTGCTCAGTTACTAATATATCAACATCATGCTCGTTATGATCAACGTGGCTCGCCATAGGCACTACGCTTGAAATAGCGCCATTTTTAGCAATCGATTTAGTCACAAATATTGCTAAATGAGCATTACGAGCAAAATCACCAGAGCCACCAATACCATTCATCATTCGTGTGCCACACACATGTGTTGAATTTACGTTGCCATACATATCAAACTCAAGCGCGGTGTTTATTGCAATAATCCCTAAACGGCGCACTATTTCAGGATGGTTAGAAATTTCTTGAGGGCGTAACACTAGCTTGTCTTTGTATTGCTCTAAGTTATTAAATACTTGCGCATTACAACGCTCAGACAACACAATTGAGCTGCCCGATGCAAAACTAAGCTTACCTGCGTCAATTAGGTCAAACGTCGAATCTTGTAGTACTTCAGAGTACATTGTTAGGTCTTTAAAGTCAGAGTCGAGTAGTCCCATCATTACAGCATTAGCAATGTTACCAATGCCTGCTTGTAGCGGACCTAAATTAGCTGGCAATTTATTTTGAGCCACTTCGTCTTTAAAAAAGTTAACTAAATGGCGCGCAATAGCGGCGGTGTCTTCATCAGGGTCGGTAACGGTAGAAAACGAGTCGCTTTGGTTAGTAAAAACAATACCAACAATTTTTGCAGGATCGATAGGAATTGCAGTACTACCAATTCGGTCATCCACTTTAACTAACGGCATTGGTTGGCGAGTAGGACGATAAGATGGAATGTATATGTCATGCAAACCTTCAAGATTCGGGTTATGCAGCATATTAATTTCAACGATTACTTCTTTGGCAAAAATAGCAAAACTCGCTGAATTACCTACCGATGTAGTTGGCACAATATGCCCTTCTTCGGTAATGGCAACGGCTTCAATNCAGCCACATCAGGCATGGTTAATTGATGGTTACGTAAATGCTCAACCGTTTCAGATAAATGCTGATCAATAAACATAACTTCGCCGTTATTAATCGCTTTACGTAAAGTGCTATCTACTTGAAAAGGCATACGACGCGCTAAGATGCCCGCTTCTGTTAATAGCTTGTCGAGATCATTACCTAATGACGCACCCGTCATTAAATTTATTTTGATTGGATTTTTTTTGACTTGCTCAATTAATGCTCTGGGTACTGCTTTAGCTTCTCCGGCGCGAGTGAAACCACTCATCCCTACAGTCATTCCATCTTTAATAAATTGGCTTGCTTGTTCTGCCGGCATCACCTTGTCATGCAGGTTACTATTGCGAATACGTTCCAAGTGCATACTGAGCTCCTCTCTAAATTTGACATTATTCTAATCCTAACTTCGTACTACACAATCTAGACTTAAGTCGTATTTACGAATCGAGGATGAGCAACATGTTTAAAAGAGAGGTTAATTTACTTTTAGCTAACACTATCATGTGGTTGTTAGTGATGATTTTTACAAAAAAGAAACAAAAATATATAAGGAAATTTATAAAGTAATCTATAAACAAACCGTATTATTAAATAAGGTGAATTCTTTTGGAAGAGATAAATTTATTAGTTTAAACACCCAATGTCGTTTGAAGTATAAGTTGGCATAAAAAAGTTCGGTTTTATTGGTTCACAGCATCGTAACTGAAGTGTAAGTTGGCATAAGGTGGCATAAAATACCATAAAATTATGGAATGCTCGAAAGCATTCATAATTTTTGAGTTACTTACATATGCCACCATAGAGACAACCGATAATTATTAGATGCGTATTAACTCCATATATTTCGAACTTCAGAAAATTCATTTTCTGACATTTGCAGCTCTCTTAGCTCAAGTATCGAGGATGGTATTTTTTGTTCATCATCTTGGTAATCATTGAATAATAAACATGCCAATTCACCAACCGAAACCCTAAGCTCTAACCTTTCATCAAAACTGAACTGTTCATAACCTCTCTCTGTCTTCTCAAAGAGATTGAGAATTGTAGCTTCGAGATACAACTTAAATAGCTCTTTGTCTTTTTTAAAGAAAACTTTAAAAATTTTAATAACATGAATGATTAAGGGGGAGTTAGAAAACATTATAAAGTTAGAGAGTAAACCTAAAATTTCCTTAACTAAGTCACCTGATACATTTATAAGATGATTGATGGCTCTAAAAGCATCCAACATAATGTCCTTTTGCTCAGATGCTAATGCATTACTGAGTTCATTATAAAACTTTGTGGTGTTTAGTTCTAAGTAGTTCAATAACACAGCTTTTAAATATAATGTATTGAAACCTTTCTCCTCAAACTCAACACACATATTACCTAATTGAGCTCGAAATTGTTTTAGTTCAAAATTAACGACTGTTTTATATAAGCATTCTACAATTTTAGAAAAACGTACCCACATTTCTTGTTGAACATCGAAACCAAAAACATCGGATTCCTGTTGCTTTTCAACGATGTTTTTATCGAACTCCCACCACGCCAATATTTTTTTTACGTGTATTTCCAATTCTTCAACTCCCCAGTTTATGTAACGAAAACTTCCGGAAAGTTCTACTGTAAATGCATCAGGCGTATTACTTAAACCAAATGATTTTGGTTCTTTTTGTTCTGATTGAGAATGTGGAGATGAGCTTAACAAGTGTTGTTTAAAACTAGACACCAATTTTTTATCACAATTAAATAATTCTAAAAAATAAATTTTATAAAACACATTGCTTATTGGTAAACCATTGTTATCTACATTTTTCAGCAAGTTGGTTTTAAAAGATTTAATTTGAGTTTTGTTAAGAACCTTCACAGTAAAAAGTTGGTTTAAGGTGATGAGTGCTTCATCTCTGACTTCACTTACTTCAGAGCGCAAAGAAGCAATCTGACGTGGTTTAATGGATTCGACTACCCCAGTTAAGAGATATGACGTGGTTTAATGGATTCGACTACCCCAGTTAAGAGATAATCAACTTAACTGGAGATCGATAATGACAAAACGTAAAAAGTATTCCAAAGAATTTAAACTTGATGCCATCGCATTAGTTGTTGAGCAAAACTACTCTCAAGCAGAAGCCTCTAGAAATTTAGGGGTAAATCCCAACATGCTTGGTCGGTGGATAAAAGAAGCTGAAAATGATGATGGGCAGGCTTTTAGAGGGAATGGTAATTTGACCCCTGAGCAAGAAGAGATCAGAGAGCTAAAAGCGCAAGTGAAACGCCTAGAAATGGAGCGTGAAATATTAAAAAAAGCGACGGTCTTCTTTGCCAAAGAAACGAAGTGAAATACTCGTTCATAACCCAATACAAGAAGACCTGGCCTGTGGCGGTAATGTGCCGAATACTGGGTGTAAAAAGTAACAATTACTATAGTTATCAAAAGCGATATTCAACTAAATCAGAGGATCCAACACATCAAGAAATGATTGATTGGGTCAAGGACATAGCGCACTTCAGTGATAATACTTACGGTGAAAGGCGTATTCAGAAAGTCTTAAATGCACTCGGTTTTCCGGTGAGCCGTCACAAAACAGCACAGTTAATGAAAGAGGCAAATGTCTGGGTGCGTTATAAAAAGAAATACAAAGTAACAACGAATAGTGACCATAACAAGCCTATTTATCCCAATGTACTTGAGCAAAACTTCAACGTTGAAGCCGCTGATCAAGCTTGGGTACAAGATATCACTTATGTTTGGACTGCAGAAGGTTGGTTATATCTGGCGGTAGTGATTGATTTATATTCGCGTAAAGTCGTTGGTTGGAGCATGGGCTCACGAATGAAAGCGCAGCTTGTCTGTGACGCACTGACTATGGCGATGTGGCAACGCCAACCCAAAGCAGGGTTGATTATCCATTCAGATCAAGGGGTTCAATATGCAAGCCATCAATATCGTAGATTGCTCAAGTCAAACGACTTCATTGGTAGCATGAGTAAGAAAGGTTGTTGCTGGGATAATGCTGTTGCAGAAAGCTTCTTCGGTAGTTTGAAGCAAGAGCGCGTGCATTGGAAAAATTACCCAACGCGTTATGAAGCTCAACAGGATGTAATGAATTACATCTGCATGTGGTACAACAGTCGTCGCTTACATTCGTACTTAAATTATCAAAGCCCAAATGACTTTGAAGAACGAACCGAAACATTAGATATGGTTTCTTAACTAGGGTGACTGAATTTAGTTGACCACGTCA
>NZ_AUTP01000283.1:0-3320 GCF_000498075.1 Pseudoalteromonas sp. TAB23 | reverse complement strand
CAGGCTCGGTTGCCATTACAGCTGCTGCGCCACAAATAGAGCTACCTGCGCCAATTAATATTACTGTTTGCTCATCAAGCTTAAATACTCGTTTGCCAAGCTGTATTGCTAATATAAACGTACCACTGAGCATAACAATGTCGGTTAGTAAGCCATGCCAGCCAACGCCTGCTACCTGTGCAAAGGTAATTCTAAAACCAAATAAAATAATACCCGCTTTGAGTAAAATACTTTTAGCGTAATCAACACCCACATCGGTATGAGTCGCAATGCGCGAAAACACACTGTTACCTACAATAATGCCAAGCACAATACCAATAGTTAAAGAGCTAAATTGCGCGCTTTGCATTACCTGCAACTTACTCAGCGCAACAGCAACACTTGCTAAAACTATAACCAATAGCATTCCTAGCCACCAACGCGAGTTGGTATACTGCTTAGTATTAATACTAAAAAGCTGTGGCATATCTTTAATTGCACTAAGCATAGTCATCCCTTAATAAAGTCATCGTAATTAATTGACTTCATTTTAAGAAAGCGCAAAATATAACTCCAATACATTAAAATCATGATTCGATAACTTAAGGTTATGTGATTTGAGAGGCACAATGAACTTGCATGCACTACGGGTGTTTCATACGGTTGCTAAATTAGGCAGTTTTTCAGGCGCAGCCGAGGCGCTTTTTATAAGCCAACCAGCTGTGTCTAAAGCTTTAAAAGAACTTGAGTATCAGCTAAATATACAACTTATTGAGCGCGCATCTAAGGGTAAAAAACTCACCTTAAGTGAAGGTGGACAAGCACTTTTTGAACATGCTCGTAGTATTTTTGCTATTGAAAAGGCAGCCATTGAAGATATTAAATCACGCACAGGGCTTAAGCGCGGCACACTCGTTATAGGCACCAGTACAACCATTGCCAGCTATTGGCTACCGCCCTATTTAGCCAATTTTTGCGCACAATACCCCCATATAAAAGTAGAAGTACAAGTTGCCAATACCGCACAAATTGAGCACGCCATACTTGAATGCACTATAGATTTAGCACTGGTTGAAGGCACACCAACCGAGCCGCATATTATAAGTAAGCACTGGCAAAACGATTTAATGAGTGTAGTTATACCCAGTAACTTTAAGCCCACGAAAGACTTAAAAGCATGGTTAAACAAACAGTTTTGGCTACTGCGCGAACCAGGCTCGGGCACTTTAGAGGTCTCGGTTAAATTACTACAGCAACATGGCATTACAGCAAAAAATAGTATGCAACTCGGAAGTAACGAAGCAATAGCAAGGGCGGTAGCACAAGGAATGGGCGTTGCTTTATTGCCTAATGTAGTCACTGAGGATTTAGTACAGTTAGGTAAATTAACACGGCTAAAACAGCCAAATAACGTCGAGTTATCAAGACCATTATACCAATTACACTATAAAGACAGACCCTCTTCACATGCCGCACAAGCATTTGAAAAAAGCCTATTTAGTGAATAATGTTTGATCTGAGCTGTAAGCCGAGTAAGAAAACGGTTGTGTAACATTAATCGCTTGTTGTGGTGTTACCTTAATTTATTATATATAAGCCAACTAGTTAAACCCATTGAAAGTACTAATAAATGAAGAACCAATGTTGCACGATTAAATTCACGAAAAAGACTAAGTAAAAAAACTGGAAGTATACTTAAGATTAAAACTACAGGTAATTTAAATAAATTTAACTTTTGGAGTAATAAGCTAATAGGTAATCCGTAAATGAACATTAAAGGATAGAAATAAAATAAACTTCCCATCCCTATTGATACACCAAAACCAACACCTGAAATTAATGAACTCACAGAAGTATAGTTTTCTATACCCGCATAAAAATAACAAAAACCAAGGACTGGTAACGCAATTAAAGGACTAAGAATCGCAGCAATCAAATTTTTACGTAGATCCTTAGGCATATTAAGAAACACCATAACGAGTTTGTAGATTAATTAGTTTTTTATTTGTTTTAATTGATATACAAACCATAGCTGAATTCCTATTTTGGCTCAGCCAAAGGAGTAAAATTTTGACCTTGACGTGGTTTAATGGATTCGACTACCCCAGTTAAGAGATAATCAACTTAACTGGAGATCGATAATGACAAAACGTAAAAAGTATTCCAAAGAATTTAAACTTGATGCCATCGCATTAGTTGTTGAGCAAAACTACTCTCAAGCAGAAGCCTCTAGAAATTTAGGGGTAAATCCCAACATGCTTGGTCGGTGGATAAAAGAAGCTGAAAATGATGATGGGCAGGCTTTTAGAGGGAATGGTAATTTGACCCCTGAGCAAGAAGAGATCAGAGAGCTAAAAGCGCAAGTGAAACGCCTAGAAATGGAGCGTGAAATATTAAAAAAAGCGACGGTCTTCTTTGCCAAAGAAACGAAGTGAAATACTCGTTCATAACCCAATACAAGAAGACCTGGCCTGTGGCGGTAATGTGCCGAATACTGGGTGTAAAAAGTAACAATTACTATAGTTATCAAAAGCGATATTCAACTAAATCAGAGGATCCAACACATCAAGAAATGATTGATTGGGTCAAGGACATAGCGCACTTCAGTGATAATACTTACGGTGAAAGGCGTATTCAGAAAGTCTTAAATGCACTCGGTTTTCCGGTGAGCCGTCACAAAACAGCACAGTTAATGAAAGAGGCAAATGTCTGGGTGCGTTATAAAAAGAAATACAAAGTAACAACGAATAGTGACCATAACAAGCCTATTTATCCCAATGTACTTGAGCAAAACTTCAACGTTGAAGCCGCTGATCAAGCTTGGGTACAAGATATCACTTATGTTTGGACTGCAGAAGGTTGGTTATATCTGGCGGTAGTGATTGATTTATATTCGCGTAAAGTCGTTGGTTGGAGCATGGGCTCACGAATGAAAGCGCAGCTTGTCTGTGACGCACTGACTATGGCGATGTGGCAACGCCAACCCAAAGCAGGGTTGATTATCCATTCAGATCAAGGGGTTCAATATGCAAGCCATCAATATCGTAGATTGCTCAAGTCAAACGACTTCATTGGTAGCATGAGTAAGAAAGGTTGTTGCTGGGATAATGCTGTTGCAGAAAGCTTCTTCGGTAGTTTGAAGCAAGAGCGCGTGCATTGGAAAAATTACCCAACGCGTTATGAAGCTCAACAGGATGTAATGAATTACATCTGCATGTGGTACAACAGTCGTCGCTTACATTCGTACTTAAATTATCAAAGCCCAAATGACTTTGAAGAACGAACCGAAACATTAGATATGGTTTCTTAACTAGGGTGACTGAATTTAGTTGACCACGTCA
>NZ_AUTP01000282.1:0-2524 GCF_000498075.1 Pseudoalteromonas sp. TAB23 | reverse complement strand
CCCGACACACTCATAAATAAAATATTATGCTCGCAAGCCTTTGCAATCCGACGGCTACTGATAAAACCATGTGCATAGCCCAGTAAAATAATCTTTAGCATTACCGAAGGTGGATACGCCGCCGCGCCCGTTTTGTCATTGTTGTACCACGCGTCAAATCCCGATAAATCGAGTTTATTTTCGACGATATAACAAAGGGCATATTCAAATGTGCCAGGCAAAATTTGCTCAGCGAAATTGATAGGAATGAATTTATTTTGACAGGATAAGTCAGGCTTGTAGTTAGCCATAACAGTTTACCGTGGGTGAATAATATCTATTAGATCACAGCGAACAGATGGATTCAAGGTTAAAAAGTAACCAACCAAGAATAGTTGGATACGTTCCTAAAAAGAGTAATTCTACAGCCTCAACGCTTTGCTAAGCGGCAATAAAATTTTTGGCTAAAATAGCGAGGAACGAGCAAAAGCCAACTGTTTTTTGTCCGTTTAAGCAACTTGTTATATTTTTAATTTTCAGAATCAAAACCTGTTAATCCAAGACTCTCATTTAAGGATGCAATAATTGCTTTGATTTGTTCCTCAGCTTCTTCCATTTCTTTTGTGACAACTTCATCCACGGCTTTAAGTGCAAATGAGAGCTTGTCGGTCAAAATTATTTTACGCCTTTTACTCACCCGTTCTTGAAATTCTTTTTTTAGCCAATCATTTAAGTAAGATTTACCGCCATGTATTGCACCGTAATCTGTATCTCTTGTAACTATGATAACTTCTTTATCAGTGTGATTTGCACACTCAATAATCCACTCCCAGTTTATAGCATCACCAAATGAGTTATCTGCATCTTTCCTTGGCGGGTAACCAAGAGAAAATCTTTTTCGAGCTAGCCTCCGAATTCGAAAACGGTCATCCGATTCGCGATCAAGATTAAACTCAGATTTACGTTTAAAAATCCTATTTAATTTTTGAAAAACAGGATCGTTTGAAGATGGATTTTGTAATATTTTTTCTACTTTAGATTTTACTTTTTTTTGTTGTGTTGATATTTCTTTTTTATGTTTTTCAATCATCTTGGATGGCTGAAAGTCAGCTAATAGAGCCGGAGGGGTTAATTTCCCCCAATCTGGAGAAGTATAAGTTTTTAATGTTTCAAGAATTACTTTTTGTCTATTTTTCTTAAATTCCATTTCAACTTGAGAGCCTATGATTAGTCGATCTTTACAATCTTCTAATCTGTCGAGGTATGCGAGACTGACATCACTGACGTGGTTTAATGGATTCGACTACCCCAGTTAAGAGATAATCAACTTAACTGGAGATCGATAATGACAAAACGTAAAAAGTATTCCAAAGAATTTAAACTTGATGCCATCGCATTAGTTGTTGAGCAAAACTACTCTCAAGCAGAAGCCTCTAGAAATTTAGGGGTAAATCCCAACATGCTTGGTCGGTGGATAAAAGAAGCTGAAAATGATGATGGGCAGGCTTTTAGAGGGAATGGTAATTTGACCCCTGAGCAAGAAGAGATCAGAGAGCTAAAAGCGCAAGTGAAACGCCTAGAAATGGAGCGTGAAATATTAAAAAAAGCGACGGTCTTCTTTGCCAAAGAAACGAAGTGAAATACTCGTTCATAACCCAATACAAGAAGACCTGGCCTGTGGCGGTAATGTGCCGAATACTGGGTGTAAAAAGTAACAATTACTATAGTTATCAAAAGCGATATTCAACTAAATCAGAGGATCCAACACATCAAGAAATGATTGATTGGGTCAAGGACATAGCGCACTTCAGTGATAATACTTACGGTGAAAGGCGTATTCAGAAAGTCTTAAATGCACTCGGTTTTCCGGTGAGCCGTCACAAAACAGCACAGTTAATGAAAGAGGCAAATGTCTGGGTGCGTTATAAAAAGAAATACAAAGTAACAACGAATAGTGACCATAACAAGCCTATTTATCCCAATGTACTTGAGCAAAACTTCAACGTTGAAGCCGCTGATCAAGCTTGGGTACAAGATATCACTTATGTTTGGACTGCAGAAGGTTGGTTATATCTGGCGGTAGTGATTGATTTATATTCGCGTAAAGTCGTTGGTTGGAGCATGGGCTCACGAATGAAAGCGCAGCTTGTCTGTGACGCACTGACTATGGCGATGTGGCAACGCCAACCCAAAGCAGGGTTGATTATCCATTCAGATCAAGGGGTTCAATATGCAAGCCATCAATATCGTAGATTGCTCAAGTCAAACGACTTCATTGGTAGCATGAGTAAGAAAGGTTGTTGCTGGGATAATGCTGTTGCAGAAAGCTTCTTCGGTAGTTTGAAGCAAGAGCGCGTGCATTGGAAAAATTACCCAACGCGTTATGAAGCTCAACAGGATGTAATGAATTACATCTGCATGTGGTACAACAGTCGTCGCTTACATTCGTACTTAAATTATCAAAGCCCAAATGACTTTGAAGAACGAACCGAAACATTAGATATGGTTTCTTAACTAGGGTGACTGAATTTAGTTGACCACGTCA
>NZ_AUTP01000281.1:0-17333 GCF_000498075.1 Pseudoalteromonas sp. TAB23 | reverse complement strand
GTTATTCCCCATAAATAGGCGATAACGTGGAATAAATGCCAAACATGCGCTGCCCGAAGGGTTCTGCCTAGGGGCAATTTACTCTTTGTTACTCGGTTTTTACTTAGCCCACTAGGTTACAAACCTCACGCCGCGATTAAATAGCCCCTAGATTGAACAAATTTTAATCCTGAAAGGTCAACAGGCCCTAGGGCTTGTTTACCTTGCGAGCAAATAAACCTTAAAAACAAAAAAATCGGCCCTAAAGCCGATTTTGTATAAATTACAATCTTTGTTTAATTACTAAGCGCTAACCCGCCACTTAGGTTATAAACCGTTTTGTATCCTAGTTGCATTAAATTAGTTGCAGCAATTTTTGAGCGGTTACCACTACGGCATAATAAAATGTACTTGTTATTTTTGTTTAATTGCCCTTCAAATACCGCATTTGCCATTCTGCTAAGTGGTATATTTAATGTTTTTTCATCTAGCGTATTAAATAACTGAGCAACATTATTTGCTCCATGCTCATACGGCTCCCGAGTATCTATTAAATATGTATCGCTGGTGTTTAACATTACTTTAGCGTCATCAAAATTTAATTGCTGTGTATCAACCTCAGGTAACGCATTTACATAACCACACAATTGCGTGTTATCTACTTGTTTTGAAGCGTCGTACTGCTGTTTTTGTATTGCAAATTCATCAACTGAAATACTGCCGATCACTAACGCATCAAGTAATGGCGTTTGGTTTTGCTGTACAGCCCAGTTCATGGCAAAACATTGTTGGTAGTCGTGCCCTGAGCAAATAATGCTGGTGCTATTAAGTTGCTCGCTCATTGCTAAAATAGAGCGTGCCATTGCTTTTGCATCCCCACCTATAAGCGATGTATTGCCAAGCCCTGCATGCAGTATTAAATCACCACAAAAACAGTAACGCGTTTCGCCATTACTGTTTTTTAATAAATAACTTACACTGTCTTTGCTGTGCCCAGGTGTAACTACTTTTTCAAGTACGTCGTTTGCCAAGTTAATACTTGCTGTATTTAGCGGCCAACCTAGCGAATCAACCTCACCTTTTACAACTCTTGAGTCAAGAACGCTGGTTAGTAAATTAGTCGCTGACTCTCGCTCTTGATGCAGATGAGTATTAAGCACTGCCGATATAGTTAAGTTTTGTGTATTAGCTATTTTTTCAAAGCGCGGAATAAGCTCAATAATAGGGTCAATTATTACAGCGTGTTTATCATCGCTCACATAAAGCCAACTACACGCACCTTGGTGCCTAAATTGAGTAAGGCCCAGTGCGCATACTTCTTGTTGTGGTGTGGTGCTGTCAGATACGATTAAACAGTTTGCCTGTAGTATTGCTTTTAGAGCGCGAATACGCACACAAGCATCATCAATATCATGTTGTGTTGCAGCAGGTCCAAACGATAGCCTAATTGCGTTTTCGCTTTGCCACTTACTTGCACCCATTGCATCTAAAACAAAACTTGTTGATGCGCCTGTACTACAAGCCGAGCCACCACTTACGCGAATGCCCGCAGCGTCAAATAAATCAATCACTTCTTTGCTCGTTAAATCGTTAACAGCAAAGTTAAGTGTGGTAGGCACGCTATAAGCAAAATCATGATTGAATGTAATATCGCCAAAGGTGTCTTTTATCGCGCTTTGTAACTGGCTTCGATAAGAATTAAGTACGCTAATTGGTTTAAATGTATCGTCTGATTTATCAAGCAACATACTAAATAGCTTATTTAACCCTGCAATACCGGGTAGATTTTCGGTGCCTGAGCGCATCCCACTTTCTTGACCGCCACCCGCTATAAAAGGTGTATACGCACTGCCACTACGAATATATAAAAAACCAATACCTTTCGGTGCATAAAGCTTATGCCCCGAAAAAGGTGCGTAGTCTACTGTTGTATCACTCAGCGCGAGCGCTTGTTTACCGAGCGCCTGCACGCAATCCACCATCCACGATACATTTTTATNCTACGAATTACCTGCTCAATAGCAGGTAAATCTTGATATACACCGGTTTCGTTATTAACGGCCATGGTGCAAATCATCAAAGCGTTATCTATATGTTTAGCTATAAAATCTAAATCTAAAATACCGTTACTATCAACCGGAATAGCAAGCACCTCAGCATTAACGTCAAGTACGCTATTCCAGTGTTTAAGTGTATTTGGCACCGCTTTGTGCTCAGTAGCGCCATATAACAATACGGGGTTTTTAATCGGGTGTTTTTTAGCATCAATTAACGTAGAAACCACTGCAGTTTGAATGCCTTCTGTTGCCCCAGAGGTAAATAAAATATCGCCATTACTTGCGCCAATAACCGTGTGTGCTTTTTGACGTGTTTGTTCTAATAAATGCTTGGCTTGTATACCTGTAATGTGCGGGCTTGAAGGATTACCAAAACATATTTGCATGGTATGAGAAACAACATCAGCAATACAAGGCAACACAGGGGTCGTTGCGTTTGCATCAAGGTAAACTTGTTTTACTGGCTCATCGTGCAATAAAAACTCAGACATTAAAAAACGCACCTTATTACTAAAAAATATATCTTATTACCAATAGTACATAAATTTACAGGTAATGAGTAATAATCAATTAGCACTAGAGGTGCGTTTACTATTCTTTTTTAGACTAAAAGTCTGTTTACTTAATTATTCACTGACCTCTTTACTTATCTCTTCATGTGTTGACGACCAAGCTGTTATTAGCGCTTTTACTAATGAAGCCAACGGGATGGCAAAAAATACGCCCCAAAATCCCCATAAGCCACCAAAAAATAATACCGCGACAATTATAAATACCGGATTTAAATCAACCGCCTCAGAAAACAGCAGTGGTACAAGTACGTTGCCATCAAGCGCCTGAATAATTCCGTAAATAATTAAAATGGTCCAAAACTGTGTTTCTAATCCAAACTGAAACAGCGCAACTGCCGCTACCGGAATAGTGACGAGTGCCGCGCCAATAAATGGAATTAATACCGACAAGCCAACAAGCACACCAAGTAGTGCGGCGTAGCGTAAATCTAAAACAGTAAATGCAATAAAAGACACACCACCAACAATTAAAATTTCAAACACTTTACCGCGAATGTAATTCATAATTTGTTGATTCATTTCGTGCCACACTTGCAAAATCAAGCGTCGTTGCTGCGGGATCAGTTTAGCAATACTCCCCGTTAGCTCCAGCTTATCTTTAAGCATAAAAAACACCAGTAACGGCACAAGTACTAAATATATAAGCCATGCAACAACATCTTTTAATGAGGTTAGTGAAAACGACAATACAGTTTGACCAAACTCAATGATTTTAGCTTCTACCGTTGCAACAATAGCTTGTACTTGATCTATGTTAATTAAACTTGGGTATTGTTCAGGTAAAGCCATTAAATAAGACTTCCCTTGCTCTAACATATGCGGGGTTTCTTGCACTAAATTACTGGTTTGCTTCCAAAGCACTGGGCCAATAACCAAAATAAGGGTGAGCATAATGCTAATAAATATCAACATTACAATAATCGTTGCAGTAAAACGTTTTAAGCCAACGCGCTCTAAATGAACAACCGGCCAATCAAGTAAATAAGCAATTACCAATGCCACAAGCACAGGAACAATTAACGAGCCAAAAAAGTAAAGTAAGGCCACTGAGGCCAATAATAAAAATAATAAGGTAGACGAGTGAGGATCCGAGAACTTCCTTTCGTACCATGTTTTTACGTATTCAAACATGTAATGGCTCCACTAATAACAACCCACGTTGTTTATCAAAATTGTAACTATAAGCATTTTTTTTCAAAAAACGTTCAATATCGTTCGCACTTTCACCTTTATTAAGACTAAAAGTGATACGTTGTTTTGAAGATTGCGCACTTCGTAGCGCAAGTTTAAACTGCACAAATTGCTGAGGGCATTTAAACTCTTTTAAATCGCGCTCTACCATAA
Organism: Pseudoalteromonas sp. TAB23; assembly: GCF_000498075.1. NCBI lineage: Bacteria > Pseudomonadati > Pseudomonadota > Gammaproteobacteria > Alteromonadales > Pseudoalteromonadaceae > Pseudoalteromonas > Pseudoalteromonas sp. TAB23. The sequence continues at coordinate 13,381 of NZ_AUTP01000281.1, read as the reverse complement.
CTACTTTATCCGTATAGTAAATGAATAATAAGTCGCATATTTACGGTCAATATACTTATATACCCAAACCATTGTAACTTTTTGTTAAAACAATACCTGCAATAGTTTATCCTTATAACATAACTAGCAGTAAGGATAAGTTAATGCCTGGCACGCATAATAAAGCGCAACTACCAAGTAATCCAACACTCAAAGAGATTAATTGGTTTAAAAAGCAAATTAATTGGGGCGAACTACCTCCTTTTTATCACCTTGTTGCCTCATCAATAAGCGAATCTGAAGGGATTTTAGATCATGGATTCGATAATGCAGTTAAACAACTTATAGATAAACGCAATTGGAACTTAGATTTATTAGAAGGCCATGAAGACAGCCTTGGTGTAATACACACTAAACATAAGCCACGTATTGCGCTGCACCAAGTTTTTACCGACAGAGGCTTTGAGCTATGGGCACAGCCTTATGCTAAAGATGTTATTGTTGACCAATACGTAAAAAACAATCGCTTTATGGAGTTTAGAGTGTGGGATCCGCATTCAATGAAAAACCTGATCAGAATAAGTCAGTTACATAAGTTTATTGGCTTTTATTTTGAACGAGGCGACAAAGCAGATAAAGCCATTATTTTACATGCACATAAAGTAGTACATAAAATTATTACTTTTTTGCAGCGAGAATTGAACGTTGTAAAGCTTGATGGAGTCACAATAAAAGAACTATACCAATTGTGCGAAAAAGACAGCCGTGCAAGCAGTGACGAAATAGACATAGCCAAAATTGCAATTGGCGAACAAATTAACAAGGAATAAAATGCAGCTAAAATCAGCATTTATCACTTTATGCAGTGCCGCGCTTACGTTTAGCTTATTAGTAAGCGAACCTTTAAAAGCGCAAACAAATTTTACACTTCCTGATTTAGGAACATCTGCATTACAAGCACTGCCACTTGAAAAAGAACAAGCTATTGGCGAAGTAATGATGATGCAAATACGAGGTTCATCGCCAGTTATAAACGATCCTGTGCTAGATGAATACCTCACAACTATTGGCCGTAAACTTGTTGCTAATGCTAACGATGTACGTTTTCCGTTTTCGTTTTTTTGGATAAATAACTCAGAAATAAATGCGTTTGCATTTTATGGCGGGNAAGCCGATAACGAGAGCCAGTTTGCTTCGGTACTTGGTCACGAAATTGCTCACGTAACACAGCGCCACTTAGCACGTAGAATACAGCAGCAACAAGATAACAGCGCGCTGACCATTGCCGGTATGATTGCAGGTATATTAGCAACCGTTGTTGCACCCGACGCGGGTATTGCCATTATATCTGCCAGCCAAACACAATCTGCTTTTAGTCAGTTAACGCATAGCCGCTCAGCTGAGCAAGAAGCTGACCGCATAGGCATGCAAACACTTAATAATGCAGGATTTGATCCCCGTGCATCGAGTGAGTTTTTAACTAAACTTGCAGCGCAAATTCGCTATAAATACAAGCCACCAGCATTTTTGCTAACTCACCCATTACCAGAGAGTCGTGTATCAGATGTACGTTTGCGTGCAGAGCAATTTCCTGTGCGCCTTATGAATGCGAGCCTTGAGTTTAATTTAGCAAAAAGTCGAGTGCTTGCCCGCTATGACAACAAACCAGAAAACGCAGAAGATCTATTTCGAAAGCTACTGCGCGAAAACACCTACAACAACACTGCATTAAAGTATGGCTTAGCCATAAGCTTGCTTGATCAAAAAAAGCTTGATGAAGCAGCGCCAATATTAGACGAGCTTTTAAAAAACGATCCTAAAAACTTATTTTATATAGATACCCATACCGATTTACTTATTGCACAAAAAAAGGCAGACGAAGCCGTTAAGTTTTTAGCGGATTTAAATCAGTATCGCCCTAATAATCAGGTAATTACACTTAACTATGCCAACTCAGCACTTGAAGCTGAGCAATATGAGCTTGCTGAAAATATTTTAAAGAGTTTTTTACTCGAAAAGCCAGATCATAACTTAGGCAAACAACTCCTTGCAGACGCGTATAAAAAACAAGATAAATTAGCCTCTTATCACGAAGCTAACGCCGATGTATTAGCGCAATATGGTGCTTATTTAAAAGCCGCAGACGAAGTACAAAAAGCACTAAACTTTGTAGAGCCTACTCAACTTGTAAAGCAACAACGTTTAAAAGCACTACTTACCCAGTATCGACTTTTACAAAAAGAGCTTGCAAGACTTTAAGTCTGCAAGCGCTTACCCTAAAATAGACGCAATTCACACTTTGGAATCATTTTATGTCTGTTACTATTTACCACAACCCTCGTTGTTCTAAATCACGCGAAACGCTAGCACTACTGCAAAGTAAAGCAATAGAGCCAAGTGTTGTAGAGTATTTAAAAACGCCTCTTACACACGAGCAAATTTCAACGCTTGTAATCCAACTTGGTTTTTCATCCGTACGTGAATTAATGCGCACAAAAGAAGATGACTACAAAGCGCTTAATTTAAAAGATGAAAGCAGTGAATCAGCATTAGTAGATGCCATGGTACAAAATCCAAAACTAATTGAACGCCCTATTGTAGTTAATAACAATAAGGCAGCGATTGGTCGTCCACCAGAAAACGTACTAAGCGTTTTATAATGAGTGCAACCATAGTGGTGCTTTATCACTCAAGCCATGGCTCAGTTGAAACAATGGCTCACGAAATAGCAGAGTCGATAGAGCAACAAGGTGCTACAGCACTGCTTCGCACCTTTGTGGCTAAAAATGCGCACGACATTGTGATCACCAAAGATGATTTAATAAATTGCGATGGTTTAGCATTTGGTACACCAACCCGATTTGGCATGATGGCCTCTCAAGCTAAAAGCTTTTGGGAAACCACCAGCGACTTATGGTTAAAAGGTCAGCTAATAGATAAGCCAGCATGTGTGTTTTCGTCATCAAGCAGTATGCATGGTGGTAATGAAGCAACCTTACTTAACTTATCTCTGCCACTATTACACCACGGCATGATGCTAATGGGCGTGCCGTACGATGTACCCGAACTACTTGCAACACAAACAGGTGGAACACCATACGGTGCAACACACGTTGCTGGCAGCGCTAATAGTGCACAGCTAAGCAAAGACGAAATTAAAATATGCCAAAGCGTTGGTAAACGCCTTACTCACATTGCGAGAAAACTTAAATGAATACAGCTGACAACCCAGCTAAAAAGCCGATTACAGTAAAGTTTCAGCGTGCCGCACTATTTGGCTATGTAGGTTTACTTGTTCTTATTCCACTGTGGATGTATTTTGTGCCACCTCTAAATGGTAATGCGAGTTTAGTGTCTTTATTTTTGCCTATTATTCCGTTACTACTGCCGTTAAGAGGCATAATTAAAGACAGTACATACACTTATGCGTGGGCTAACTTTGTTGTAATGCTGTATTTTATTCACGGGCTTACTATGCTGTGGGCCGCTCCTGATGAATTAATTTGGGTATTGCTAGAGCTTGTGTTTGCCTCTTCAATGTTTATTGGCTGTACTTACTACGCAAGACACCGCGGACAAGAACAAGGTTTAAAAATCCGTAAGCTTAAAGAAGAACTAGCTGAAGAAAAAGCAGCAAATGAGCACGGTAAATAAGGCTTAACCATAAACGGTTATAAATACAAAAAACGCGCTTAAATTGCTTTAAGCGCGTTTTTTATTAGCTGTTTAAAAGTGACTAAACCAAATCACTTAAGGCAGCTAGCACCACAATACTCGCCAACCCTATTTGAGCAATTAAGCTAATAAACGAAAAGCCTCTAAGCACAAATAAACCCCAAGGGTGTTTAATATGTGGATATAACGCACAGCGTTTTAAAGTGGTCGCAAAGAAAAAACAAATCACTGCCGCCATAGTTAAACTCAGCGTCAGCTCACTTTTAATGGAGAGTGTTTCATCAAAAAAGAAGAACAACTGCAAAGGCAGCAATATAGTGACAATAGCGTGCAGCACATGTACTTTTTTAATACGATCAAACTGCCCTTCCGGCGAAAGCTCTTTAATACCAAAGTCACGCTCTAAGCATTTAACCAAGTTATTAGCTTTAATACTAACCGCCAAACGGTAACAACTTAAACCTTCTTTATTGCGCGCTCTAAAGTTATAGCCCGCTTTAATCAGCAGCACCATTAACGATTCATTTTTAGCAAATACAGCGTAATGAAGTGCTGTGTTACCTAAATTATCAACCGCTTTTTTGTCTTGCTTTGCAAGTAGCGTTTCAACCACATTTACAAAGCCTTTTTCGGCGGCCCACATAAAAGCTGTTTTATTGTTTTCATCAGCAAGAACACCTGTAGCGCCTTGCTCAATAAAACGCATTGCCATTGTTTGCTTGGCTGTTTTTTTACGCAGGTGCGTTAATAATGCTTTTTCTAGCAGTACAACAGAGTCAACATCAGGAGAAACCTGTGTAAGCAACGTAAAATAGTCTTTACCCGCTGCTACTTTTTCGCTGGCAAGTTCAGAAAGAGTATCTAAATCAGCAATAGACTCTGGAATAAACGCACTTAAGCGCTCTCTAAAATCAACTTCTTTCCAAAGGGCTAATGTATCTTTTGCCGAAAGTTTACTTTTATTATTTAGCGCATGCTCAATTAACGTGAAATAGCGTTTACTAAAAAACAAATCGACTAAAGACAGTGGCGTATCTATGGTATTTTGTGCAGCCACACTTGCGTATTTTTCAAGGCGTTGGCACAACATAAGTACTAAGCTTTCAGGGGTGTATTCATTATCGTAGTAATGGCTTTTAACCGCACTAATATACGCTTGTGCGTCTTCGTCATATTCAGAGATATGTTGAAAGTAACATTCTTCAAATGGTTCTAGCGGGGTTAGCCATGCCAAATAATAAATAGGCGGTAACACGGTGGTGCATACACCATCGTCTTCATTTGTAGAACGACAAGCAGGCCAAGCTTCCAAAGCATCTAAAATAAAGGCACCGTTTTGTTCTACCAGTCCTTTAATAAGTAATGGGTATTCCTTTGGCCAAATCAGTACATTTTCCATTAAAACAACACAACTCCAGTGTGGCTTGGGGGTGGTAAGTTATATCAGTTTTTAGCTGACACCACGCTTAATCAAAGTGTCGATATTCTAGCACACCTTTGTTTTGCTGCTAGCGCAAAATTACGCAATAACAACAATCCTTTACTTACAAATATAAAAACGGCCAAGTACATAAGTAATTGGCCGTTTTTGAGGTTGGAGTTGGGCTTAATCAGAGCCAGACAAATAGTCTATTTACTTTTTAACTCGCTAATAACTTGATCTAAACCCACTTCAGAAATACGTTGAATAATCTCTTTTTGCTTAGCACTTAATAGTGAAATGCCTTCGGCAACAATATCGTATACTTTCCACTCATCATTTTTACCTAAACGAAGCTTAAAACTTAAGTCGATTGTAGGCGCATTTGGCTCAATAATTTGTGTATTAACTGTTGCGTACTCAGAGTCGCTTTTTGCGTTATTACGCTCAAATACTACTTTTTGACCTGTGTACTTCATTAGTGCACCAGCGTATGTGCCTGTTAAGTAATGCTCTACTGCATCTATAAATTGAACAGCCTGTTCGCGCTCAATGCCTTTAATGTGCTTACCTAATAATTTAAACGACACAAACTTAACATCGATATGTGGCATTAAACGTTTTTCAACAATGGCAGCCATCGCTTCTTTGCTTGCTGTGCCTTTTGAATTTACTTGGCCAATGTCTGCAAATAGCTTATCGGCTACTGATTCAAGTAACTGATCTGGCGACTGCTGAGTTTGTGCAAATAACGAACTACTAAAAAAAGCAGTGGCTAAAACGAATAGCTTAAAGAGTTTCATAATTGTATATGCCTGTGTGATTAAGATGGCTGTAATTTACGCGAACTATACGCAATAAAAAAGGCACAAATAAGCAACTTATTAATGCCCAAATCGCACCAATAAAATAACTAAAATAAATTCAAGCAGTTAGAAACCTCCATTAACAGCTCATATACAACCGGCATTTTGTCCTCATTGTAATTGTTAACAGGTCGCCCTTATCATTTAGTTATCACTTGAATCAGACAAACATTTGGCACCTATGAAAACGTCACTTAAAACACTTATTATCTCTTTTGTATTAGTAGCTTCACTTTTTGGCAAACTTGCTTTTGCTCAATCGAACCACGGTTATGCCGTTGATTTTCTCAAAGGCGAAGGTAACGTAAACGGCGTTAAGCTTGCGTATCAGTATCATGCACCTAGCATGCAAAATATAATTGGTGATGCACGCTTTTACTTTGAAACCAGCGTAAATATGTGGGAATACCGCCACAGCGATGAAACACAATCAAACCTAGTACTTGCTATGTCACCTGTGCTGCAATTTCCTGCATTTAGTTTTAACAACACCCCATTTTATGTAGAGGCAGGGATTGGTGTATCACTGATTGATGAAACGCAGTTTGCCGGTAAAAACATAAGTACTCACTACCAGTTTGAAGACCTCATAGGTCTTGTTGCCGACTTTGGTCATACTAACGTTGCCCTTAGAGTTATTCACTATTCAAACGCAGGCTTTAAAGAGCCAAACCCAGGGCTTAACTTTTTAACGCTTTCGGTAGCTAGACGTTTTTAAGGTTATTGATTGTGTTTAAAGTTATTGATTGCGTTTAAAATTATTGATTGTGTTTTGAGTAATTTAATTGCTGTTATAGCGTAAAACGGTCACACTTAAACGTACTAAATATTAAGTGATACTGCGATGCAAACTTGGCATATTGTAATTATTGTCGCCGTTGTTTTTGCTATTGTCATTGGTAATATTGCGCTGATTAGACTCTCTGCAAAAACGGAGTTTAAAAAGCCCAACGCCAATATTAAAAATACAACAGACACAAAAAAGCCCTGATTAATCAGGGCTTTTTTAATAATACCAATTCGCTTAATTATATTTTCGTTAATTTAGCCTACTAACCAATGCGCCATTAACGCAATAACAGGTAAAGTAATTAGCGTTCGCAAAATAAATATAATAAACAACTCTAAAATATTTACCGGTATTTTACTGCCTAATAAAAGTGCACCCACCTCAGACATATAAATAAGCTGAGTGACACTCATTGCTGCAATAATAAAGCGCGTTACATCACTTTCAATAGTCGTTGCTAATATTGACGGAATAAACATATCAGCAAAACCAACCATAATAGTTTGCGAGGCAGCTGCTGCTTCGGGTACTTGCAATAGCTCTAAAAATGGCACAAACGGCATACCTAAATACTGAAATATAGGCGTATGCTCAGCAATGATCAGTGCAAATGTACCTACCGCCATAACCACAGGCAATACACCAAACACCATATCAAGCGCGTTATGTAAGCCCTCTTTTATAGTCCCTTTAACACCTGTTGAATTATCTGCTTTAGCTAGTGCTATATCTAATGAGTGACCAAATAAGCTTTTATGATCAGGTATTGCTTCAGCGTCTCTATCTGGCTCGGTGCCATCAATGAGTAAATCTTTTTTAAAACGCAGTGGCGGTAATCGCGGCACAATAATAGCGGCAACAATACCGGCTAAACATACCGTTGCGTAAAACGGTGCAAATAGGTATTCAAGTTTAACTTGCCCAAGCACCACTAAACTAAACGTAATTGAAACCGCTGAAAACGTAGTACCAATAATAGCCGCTTCGCGTTGTGTATAGTGCTTTTGCTCATACTGCTTTGCAGTCATTAAAATACCGACACTGCCATCACCCAACCACGATGCAGTACAGTCAACCGCACTTCTACCCGGTACACCAAACACAGGGCGCATTACTTTAGTCATTAACGTACCAGCAAGCTCTAGTAGACCAAAGTTAATTAATAGCGGCAGTAATAAGCCCGCTAAAATAAATACCGAAAATAATACTGGCAGTAAGTCATTTAATACCAGTGCGCCAGTACTGCTAGAGATAATCATCTCGCTGCCCATGCCTGAATACGTCATTAAACCAAACGCCATACCAAATAAGCGCACCAACAGCCACGTCCAGCTCACATCAAATAAATGCTTTAACAAAGGTGAGTTACATATAGCGGCGGGTTTAAACACTTTAGTAATTACAGAAATAACCCCTGTAATACAAATAATGAGAGTAATAATTGCTTGAGCAGAACCAAGCATCATTGCTTGAACCGCTTTTGCCATAACGGCAATAGGAATGGTCATCCCTTGCGAGGTACTAATGGGTGTCATAAATAAAAACACACCAATTAACGAAGGAACCAAAAAAGTAAACCAAGTGCGCCACGTGTAGTGTGAACGATGAGGTAGCTGAGACATATTTATTAACCTATAAAAACCACAAAAAGAGCATAGCGCTCTTTTTGTGGTAAAACTTATTATTATTTAAATTTTAATGCCGCGCTGAATGAGTGCTGCTTCTAATGCTTGTTGTAAACCATTCATAGTACCTGGCTCAAGCGTTTCGCCTTTGTCATCCATCCACGTTAAGCTAGTACCGCCTTCTTTAGTTTTACTTACTAAAATTTGGTATTGGCCTTCATCAATAGGTAGTTGAGCTACGTCATCACCCCAAATTGAATCCCAAACACTTGTTTCAGGTTTAGTATAATCAGCAGTAATTAAGCCAGTATCTGGGTTAATTTCAACAATAGTGAACGACAAGCGCTCTAAAAATCCAGAGAAACGGTCAAACACAGTTTCGTAAGATTGCTCAGTTACAAGTGCTGCATTACCTTTGTTATCAAAGCCCATTTCAAGAGAAATAATACCTTGGCGTTTACGCATATCAACTTCAAGTTGACGGTAACGGTAATCAAACTCGCTCACTACTTGGTTAAGCGCACGTACTTCTAACTGCTGCTTTAACAAATCAGTTAGCGTATGGTCGCCTTTAAAATCAATCAGCTCTACACGTAAAGACGCAGTACGCTGATGTGACTTTTCTTCAATAGTGAATCTAAATTTTTCTAAGTCATCGTTAACTTCATCGCCCCACCACCAAAAACCTTCTTCGGTTTTAATGATTGAGTACCAATCAGTTTCAATAGTACCTAATAGCTTGTCTTCTTTAGTGGTTCCTGCATTGTTATCAGCGAGGACTGATTGAATCGTGTCCCAAAGAAATTCATCTAAATCAGCAATGCCATCGTTTTTATCAAAATAAATACGCGCTTGTTTATCTGTCTCTTCTACCCAACTGCCTTTAGCAATTGTTAATACTTGTGCCGGTGGGCGGTAATTTGTAGCTTCAGGATTGTTGTCGTATTGACCTACATCCATTTTATAAACTGGGTCTTGAGCTGGTTGAGATAACGACGTTGGTGCTTTTACAGGCTCATGCGTACGATAGTTACGTTCGTCATGTGCCTTATTAATAAATACACTACACCCTGATAAACTTACCAATACACTTACTGCAAGTGCTTTTGGGATCCAATACTGCACAGATATTTCTCCTTAGCATACCCTTTAATTGTTTTAACAAATATATGAGTGGGTAATGCCGATTTGGTTCAGTGTAAAATCAATATTAACTTTACATTTATTATTTGGCTGCCTAAATGCAATAAAGTTCAGCACTTCAACTTAGCAATAAAACTAAGCGCAAATAAGCAAATTTTAGCTATGGTACTTTCCCGTGCCAGTAAAAACAAGAAACACCGCACTTTAAAAGCGCTTAATTAGCGTGTGCTGTAGTTTAGAGCCCTTTTTGTGTTAAACTTCGCCGCCGTGCAACTTCTCGTATGTATTTTTGGTGTTGCCAACTCGGTTGATATAATCCAAGTAACAAGGTATTTGAACTCATGACTGCATTTTCAAATCATCAAATTGTTTTAACAGCGATTGGCGAAGACAGACCCGGTATTGTAAGTGAACTAACCCAACTGGTTAGCGATTGCCACTGCAACATTATTGACAGCCGTATTGCTATTTTAGGCTGCGAATTTACCTTCATAATGCTACTTAGCGGCGACATGTCGGCAATAAGCCGCATAGAGCACGTACTACCAACTAAAGCCATGGAACTTGGCCTGCTAACCATGATGAAGCGTACAGCAAGTCATACTCCTAGCGAGTTTTGTGCGGGTTACACACTAGAATATACAGGCATAGACACCCCAGGCACATTGAGCAAAGTAACGCGCTTTTTTGCCGACAATAATATTAGTATTTGCTCACTTAAGTCAGACACTTATTCCCAAGAAGACAACATTAAAATGCGTTGTGAACTTGAATTCAACATACCTGTTGATGTAGATATAGATCAATTTAAAATTAGTTTTGAGAGCCTTTCTCACACACTAAACGTAGATTATATTTTTAAACGAATTCGTTAAGGATGCTAAACATGAACACAATTAGTCCATTACAAGCAGGCGATACTGCACCCGCTTTTAGCCTACAAAACCAAAACGACGAAACAGTAACATTAAGCGAGCTGTTAAAAGAGCAACAAGTGCTTGTGTACTTTTACCCTAAAGCGTCAACGCCGGGTTGTACTGTACAAGCCGAAAACCTACGCGATGAGCAAGCACAGCTTGCTAAATTTAACACCCGTGTTGTAGGTATTAGCCCAGATCCAATTAAGCGCCTTAAAAACTTTGAAACTAAAAAAGAGCTTAATTTTGACCTATTAGCCGACGAAGACCACGCCATTGCTGAAGCATTTGGTGTATGGGGCTACAAAAAGTTTATGGGTAAAGAGTACGATGGTATTCACCGCCTGACATTTTTAGTAGGCCAAGACGGTAAAATTAAATACCTATTTGATAAGTTTAAAACTAAAGATCACCATCAAGTGGTTTTGGATTATCTTGCAGCAGAATAAGCTAGCGGCAGAGTAAATTAGCTACCAGCTATTAGACAAATACAGAAAAGCGTTGCTCAAGGGCAACGCTTTTTTATGCTAGTTATTAAATATTTTGGTTAAGTGAAAGCATGATTGAGGGATAAGTAGGTAGGCAATGATTTTGATGTATGAAGTCAAGATTTGACCCCTTTAGTTTTTGACCCCTTTAGTTTTCAGCTAATTGCTTGACCAGAACTTTCTAGTGGTTGGCCCTAAAGCTTCCTTTGCTTCATCTGGGTTTGATGATAGGTATCTATCTGGGTTGCTATAATAGACATAGGCAGTTATACCGATACAGTATAAAACTAGGGCTGCTGCGATAAGCCAAAGTAGTTTATTGAATTTTTTAGGTAAGTTTGTATGATCATAACCAGCCCTTGGTGTTTTGGCTTATTTTGAATATAGTAGTCTACAAATAAACTCCAATGGGCCTGATATGGAAACGACTAATAGGGTTTTAAAGTGGCTTGGTGAGTGCTTTAAAGTAGAAGAAGACAAAGCTCTGCACGAGAACAAACTATTCTGGATGGTAGTTCTCATTCCTTTATTTTTCATCATCTGGATTTCTTGGATTTTGACCACGGACTTAATAACAAAAAGTCTTTACAACCCTCATATTAGTGCAGAGTCATTAGCTGGGTTTGTAAGTTACTACGCTTTCCCTATTGCGTTATTAACTGTTCCGCTAACATTGGCGGTGATGATAAATAGATTTCATTCCTCAAAGCAAAAAGCGAAAAGTAATCGATTGGTTGAACAGAACAACACAGCTAATAATTTTTTTAATCATTACAAATATTTCAAAGATCATTGTATAGGTTTAGAAAATAGGTTTTCATGGGTAAATTTACGAATAACCGCTGAACTTTTGTATAAAAAGCTATTTCCAATATCATCGGTGAGTAATTTTACGACTGAATTAGATAAAGTATTTGTTGAGAGCGTATTTGATTATTATGAAAATATGATTTTAGATTATCAAAATCATATTAAAATTAATGGTATAAAAACTATTGCTCAAACACACAATCAAGGCGAAATATACGAGGAAACTGTTGAATGTCATTTTTTAAGTGAGCCATATGAACTTGATTTCGATTTATGTGGTATCAGCTTTGTTAAGAGCTTAAAAGTCGAAGAAGACTTTAAGGGTACTCTATATTTAACTTTTGAAATAATTGGAGGATTATTCTGCTTTAGTGGGGTATCTAATTTTGACGAAGTTAATGGCTTGACGTGGTTTAATGGATTCGACTACCCCAGTTAAGAGATAATCAACTTAACTGGAGATCGATAATGACAAAACGTAAAAAGTATTCCAAAGAATTTAAACTTGATGCCATCGCATTAGTTGTTGAGCAAAACTACTCTCAAGCAGAAGCCTCTAGAAATTTAGGGGTAAATCCCAACATGCTTGGTCGGTGGATAAAAGAAGCTGAAAATGATGATGGGCAGGCTTTTAGAGGGAATGGTAATTTGACCCCTGAGCAAGAAGAGATCAGAGAGCTAAAAGCGCAAGTGAAACGCCTAGAAATGGAGCGTGAAATATTAAAAAAAGCGACGGTCTTCTTTGCCAAAGAAACGAAGTGAAATACTCGTTCATAACCCAATACAAGAAGACCTGGCCTGTGGCGGTAATGTGCCGAATACTGGGTGTAAAAAGTAACAATTACTATAGTTATCAAAAGCGATATTCAACTAAATCAGAGGATCCAACACATCAAGAAATGATTGATTGGGTCAAGGACATAGCGCACTTCAGTGATAATACTTACGGTGAAAGGCGTATTCAGAAAGTCTTAAATGCACTCGGTTTTCCGGTGAGCCGTCACAAAACAGCACAGTTAATGAAAGAGGCAAATGTCTGGGTGCGTTATAAAAAGAAATACAAAGTAACAACGAATAGTGACCATAACAAGCCTATTTATCCCAATGTACTTGAGCAAAACTTCAACGTTGAAGCCGCTGATCAAGCTTGGGTACAAGATATCACTTATGTTTGGACTGCAGAAGGTTGGTTATATCTGGCGGTAGTGATTGATTTATATTCGCGTAAAGTCGTTGGTTGGAGCATGGGCTCACGAATGAAAGCGCAGCTTGTCTGTGACGCACTGACTATGGCGATGTGGCAACGCCAACCCAAAGCAGGGTTGATTATCCATTCAGATCAAGGGGTTCAATATGCAAGCCATCAATATCGTAGATTGCTCAAGTCAAACGACTTCATTGGTAGCATGAGTAAGAAAGGTTGTTGCTGGGATAATGCTGTTGCAGAAAGCTTCTTCGGTAGTTTGAAGCAAGAGCGCGTGCATTGGAAAAATTACCCAACGCGTTATGAAGCTCAACAGGATGTAATGAATTACATCTGCATGTGGTACAACAGTCGTCGCTTACATTCGTACTTAAATTATCAAAGCCCAAATGACTTTGAAGAACGAACCGAAACATTAGATATGGTTTCTTAACTAGGGTGACTGAATTTAGTTGACCACGTCA
>NZ_AUTP01000280.1:0-48685 GCF_000498075.1 Pseudoalteromonas sp. TAB23 | reverse complement strand
CCCGCCAGTACTGGTTTTATTTTAATTGATATTGCACTGGCTGGCTTTCCATATAAAGGAATGGCCTTTGTTGATGCGCTGCGCCATTTAACACTTCCGACTATTGTACTGGCGATGTATCCAACCACTGTATTAGTGCGCTTTACTCGCGAGTCTATGCTTAAAGTAATGGATCAAAACTTTATTAAAACAGCTAGGGCAAAAGGCCTTAACCGCCGCCAACTTATCATGCACCATGCACTGCGTAATGCATTACTGCCGGTAATTAAGCAAATTGGTTTGCAATTTAGTACGCTAATAACGCTTGCGATGATTACCGAAGTTATTTTTTCGTGGCCGGGTATTGGCCGATGGTTAATCGATAGTATTTATCAGCGTGACTTCCCTGCAATTCAAGGCGGGTTAATGGCAGTGTCTTTATTTGTTATTTTAGCTTCTATTACAGCTGAGCTTACTTACACTTTATTCGATCCACTCTCGCGGAATCAGGCCCATGGCAAAGTTTAATTTATTTTCTGAAGAGTCGAATAAATCGCCACTGGCGCGATTTTGGCGAAAGTTTAAAAATAACCACCCTGCTTTGGTTGGTTTATGGATATTTATGGCGTTTGCACTATTAGCCGCCACCGCTCCTTTTTTAGCCCCGTATGGTGTAAACCAACAACACACTGATGCACTGCTTATTCCGCCATCGTGGCGAGAAATGGGCGATGTACGCTTTCTTTTAGGTACCGATGATTTAGGCCGTGATGTACTCTCGCGCTTAATGAATGGTGCTACGTATACGTTTGGCCTCTCTGTTGTAGCCGCCCTAATCACGACTATTTTTGGTGTGTTAGTGGGTACTTTTGCAGGGATTAGTAAAGGGCTGCGTTCAAGCTTTTTAAATCACTTGCTTGATATAACGCTTTCTATTCCTTCTTTGTTACTGGCAATAATAATAATCGCCATACTCGGCCCGGGTTTAATGAATACCGTATGGGCAATTATTTTAGCATTACTGCCGCAGTTTATTCACTCAGTGCGTAACCTGATTGTTGATGAATTAAGTAAAGACTACATTACTGCGTTTAGACTAGATGGTGCGTCTAATTGGCATATTATATCGCGTGGTATTTTTCCTAATATTTATGAGCATATTGTGGTTATATTCACGATGGCGCTATCTACCGCTATATTAGATATTTCAGCACTGGGATTTTTAAAATTAGGGGCTCAGCCACCGACGACCGAATGGGGCGCAATATTAGCCGAAAACCTAGGCCTCATTTATTTAGCACCGTGGACTGTAGCGCTACCTGGTATACTGTTATTTTTAGCCGTGTTATCTACTAATTTAGTAGGCGATGGCCTGCGACAAGTGCTAAAAGCACGTAAGGCTGATTAAATGCAATTACTCGATGTTCGTAACTTAACAATTGAACTACGTACCTCTGAAACTGTAATTAGAGCCGTAGACAGAGTGAGCTTTAGCTTAAAAGAAGGCGAAGTACATGCGCTTGTGGGCGAGTCTGGCTCTGGTAAAAGCCTAATAGCAAAAGCGATTATTGGTGTATTGAACGAACGCTGGGATATTACTGCCGACCGTATTCATTGGCGCGGCGTAGACTTAATGCGTTTAAGTCCAGAGAAACGCCGTAAAATAGTAAGCCAAGATATAGCGATGATCTATCAAGATCCAAGTCGCTGCCTTGACCCAACCGCTAAAATATTTGACCAAATTGCCGAAACATTGCCAGAGATCGCAACTAAAGGTTTCTTTTTAAAGCGCAACCGCGAGAGAAAAGACAGAGTAAAAGCGCTTATTCATAAAGTGGGCATTAAAAACCACGAAGCAGTATTAAGTAGTTACCCTCATGAGCTCTCAGAGGGCGTATGTCAAAAAGTAATGATTGCGATGGCCATTGCTCGCACGCCTAAGTTATTAATAGCTGATGAGCCAACTACAGCACTTGAGAGCACAACTCGCGCACAAGTATTTAGACTACTAAAAAGCTTAAACCAACTTAAAAACATGTCTATTTTGATGATCTCTCATGAACTTGAAGAGATTGCACATTGGTCGCATGGCATTCATGTTTTATATTGCGGGCAAATGGTTGAAGCAGGCCCAACCCATGAAATATTTAAACAGCCTCGCCATCCATACACGCAAGCATTACTAAAAAGCTTGCCAGACTACGAACAAGGTTTAGCGCATAAAGAACCTTTTTATGCACTTAAAGGGACTATCCCTACCCTGCAACACTTGCCTATTGGCTGCCGCCTCGGGCCGCGTTGTCCGCAAGCACAAAAAGCCTGCGTGGTAACTCCCACCCTTACTAAGCATCATGGTCATAGTTATGCGTGCCATTTTCCGTTAATTAAGGACATGAAATAATGCAGCCACTGTTAAAAGTACAAGCGCTATCAAAAACATTCAATGTGCGAGCAGGGCTTTTTTCACGTAAAAAGTTTGAAGTACTTAAAAATATTTCGTTTTGTGTCGGTAAAGGCGAAAGTATTGCCATAATTGGTGAAACAGGTGCAGGTAAAAGTACATTAGCAAAACTACTTTCAGGAGCTGATACTGCTGATAGCGGGCAAATTTTGCTCGAGAATAATATTATCGAAGATAATGGCGTACGCGATAATCAATGCCGGGATATTCGTATGATTTTTCAAGATTCAGCTGCATCGCTCAACCCGGGGTTGACCATTGGCGAAATGCTTGATGATTGCCTGCAATATAATACTGAGCTTGATGCTAGTGAACGCACTGAAAAGATCGATGCAACGCTTTCAAAGGTGGGTTTGTTAATCGATCATAAATACTACTACCCGCATATGTTTAGTGTGGGGCAACTACAGCGTGTTGCGTTTTCTCGTGCATTAATTTTAGATCCTAAGGTGATTGTGCTTGATGAAGCCGTTTCGTCTTTAGACCCTTCTATACGCGCGCAAATAGTGAATTTATTACTTAAGCTGCAGCGCGACACAGGCCTTACGTATGTGATGATCACCCATCATTTAAGTCTAGTGCGCCACATCAGTGATTATGTGGTTGTACTCGATAAAGGCGAAGTAGTTGAATACGGCCCTACTGAAGATGTTTTTCAAAACCCCCAATCAAAAGTAACGCAGCGATTACTTAGCTGCTAAACGCAGCCTAGCGTGTAATGTAATCTCCTTTATGAAGGTCTTTGTTAAATGCGCAATTTAACAACTAAAACCATAAAGAGGATCTATGCTAAAAAAAACATTACTCACAGGCATTTCATCATTAGCGTTACTACTGCTATCAACAACCTCAATAGCTGACGAAAACTCTAGCTCTAAAAGTTGGGTTGGTGGCGTTGATCATTTAGGTTTAACCGTATCAAACTTAAATGCATCCAAAGCATTTTTTACTGATGTACTTGGTTTTAAAACGCTAGGAAGTGATCCAACCTACCCCGCTTATTTTTTATCAAACAATAAAATAACCATTACATTATGGCGCGTAAAAAATGATGAAAAACGTGTGGAGTTTAATCGGGCAGAAAATGTGGGCTTACACCATTTAGCACTCAGTGTAGAAAGTATCAAAAAGTTAAGCGAGCTACATACACACTTAAAAATGCAAAATAATATTATTATAGAGTTTGCACCAGAAAACTTAGGTAAAGGTCCAACCCAACATATGATGATAAGAGAGCCTAGCGGCAATCGAATTGAGTTTATTGCCAGAGGTAATTAATACCAATCCGCAATAATACTTAATTAAGCGAATTGGTAATGTACCAACTTTATTTAAGACAATAAAAAAGGCGCTTTAAAAGCGCCTTTCTTTATGAGCTAAAATTAATTATTCAACAGTTTGTGTAGCCGTTGGTAAGTTAAGTTCAGCATTGGCTTTAAGCGCTTCAATAAATACCATGTAGTTTTTATTAGCTTGCGCCATAGTAATGCTTTGTTTTGCTTGAGGGTCAATATTAGCTGCAACTTGTGCATCTGTTACCGACTTAAGCGCAACAATTGCTGCATCACCATTATTTAAATTAACAAGCTCAACTACCGCAGAACCTGCTGGGTGAGCCATTTTAAATGTTTGAGTCACAATAGCAGGTGAAACAGTGTAGCTTTGACGTGTTAACTGCGCTTCTTGGCGAAGTGTTAAGCTCTGCTCGTTAGCTACATCGTTTAAGCTCTTACCTGCTTGTACTTCTGCAAATAAGCTACGCGCTTTTTCTTTAGCAAGCTCAGATGATTTTTCATTAACTAAACGCGCTTTAATTTGCTCGCTTACTTCATCCAGCGCTTTAGTAGCAGCAGGTTTATGCTCGTTAATACGAACAATAATTGCATGCTCCTCACCAAGCTCAATAACTTCAGAGTTTACTTTATCTTCAAGTAAATCAACTGATGTTAGTGCTGTTACAACTGCAGGGCTGTTTAAAGGCTCTGGTAGAGCATTAAGTGCTAAAAGAGGTGTAGATTTAACTTCAACTTCAGCAACTTCTGCAGCGTCGTCTAAGCGGTCTGAAATTTCAAATGCAAGTGCGCCCATTTCTGTTTGCTTTTCGTAAAATGCATCTACTTTTTCAGCTTGTTCTAATTCAGCACGTAAGTCAGCTTTAACATCGTCATACGCTTTAACTTGTTGTGGTTGAATGTCTGTAAGTTTAATTATGTGATAACCAAACTCAGAAGCAACAACCTCAGAAATGTCACCTTTGTTTTGCAGTGCGAAAGTCGCATCTTCAAATGCAGGGTCCATTACGTCACGTTCAATCCATTCAAGGTCGCCGCCCATTTCGCCACTAACGATATCGTCAGATGATGATTCTGCTAACTCAGCAAAGTCTGCACCTTGCTCTAGTTGTGCATGAAGTGCATTGGCTTTTTCTTTTGCTGCATCATCGTCTTCACTGTTATCAATTAAGATATGTGATACGCGACGTTTTTCAGGTTCTATGTACTGCGCTTTGTTTTGCTCGTAATAGGCTTTAACGTCATCCTCGGTTACCGATTCAACATTAATACCTGCTGCTCTAAGCTCAATATAACTTACTGAAATAAGCTCTGGAGATAAAAATTGTGATGCGTTTAGCTCGTAGTAGTCAGACACTTCTTGCTCTGATACTTCTACGTCCGCGGCTAGCGCTTCTTTATTAATGACTAAGTAGTCAATACTACGAGTTTGCTGCTGTAGAGCAATTGCGCTTTTGAGCTCGCTCTCTAGGGCAAAGTCTGTACCTGCAACAGCTGATACAACCTGACTACGTGTCATATCTTTACGTAAGTATTCACGAAAAGCATCTGGTTGAAAGTTCATTTGACGAATTACTTGTAAGTAACGATCGTTATTAAACTTTTCACCAATTTGAAAGTACGGTAGCTCTAAAATTGTTTTACGTACACTTTCGTCGCTTACGCGAAGGCCTAAATCAGCCGCTAGCTGTGATTGCAATTCTTGTTGTACTAAGCGGTCAACTACACCTTGGCGAATTTGCGCCATGTAATTTGGATCAGCGGCAATTTGTGTAAAATATTCACCAAATTGTTGCTCTAAACGGCTACGTTCATTTTGGTAAGCACGGTTAAAATCGGTTTGACTAATTTTAATTCCATTTACTTCAGCAACGGGTTGTTCTGTGGTTTGACCTAAGTAACTACCGATCCCTGCTAAGGCAAAAGATAAAATCACCGCGCCTAAAATTATTTTGGCTACAGGTCCTTGCGAACCTTCTCTGATTTTCTCAAGCATTTGTTTATCTCTTTTTGATCAAGGTATTTTACCTTGTCACATGTAAAAAAAGCGTATCTTACCAGATACGCTTTTTCACTTGAAGTAACTGGCGGTAAAGTTACTTAATTCATCTGTTGTGGTGAATCAGTAACTTTACACTCGCCATAACTAATGTGTTTAAAACAGTGATTAGTTTACTGCGTCTTTAAGCGCTTTACCGGCTTTGAAAGCTGGAATAGTTGCAGCAGCAATTTGGATTGTTTCACCAGTTTGCGGGTTACGGCCTGAACGTGCAGCACGGTCACGTACTGAGAAAGTACCAAAACCAACAAGTGCAACTGAGTCGCCTTCTTTTAGCGCGCCAGATACAGATTCGATGAATGAATCTAGTGCACGACCTGCAGCCGCTTTAGAAATGTCAGCATCAGCTGCGATTTGATCGATTAATTGAGATTTATTCACAATATCATCCTCTTTCATTGTTATTATCAAGAGCGATGGTTTTTTAAACTAACATCACTTTTTTGAAAATTGTAGAGCAAACATTTAATGCTCACATGATTATATTTTTCTTAAGCCTACGCCCCATAAGGGCTAGGCTTGAAAACCAGTGCTTAACTTATCATACCGTTTAGATTTGAAAAGCCCTAAAAAGCACTTTTTTTAGCTTTTTTCTTGGTTTTTAGGTGTTTCGACCGAAAAACTCTCAACAGGATGCACTAAAGCAAGCTTTAACACCTCGTCAATCCAAGTAACTGGGTGAATATCAAGACCTGCCAGCACGTTGTCTGGTATCTCTTTTAAGTCACGTTCGTTAATTTTTGGAATGATTACTGTTTTAATTCCACCACGATGCGCCGCCAATAATTTCTCTTTTAAGCCACCAATAGGAAGTACTTCACCACGTAGCGTAATTTCACCGGTCATTGCAACATCTGCTCGTACAGGGTTACCCGTCAAGCTAGATACAAGACCTGTTACCATTGCTGCGCCCGCACTAGGACCATCTTTCGGTGTTGCGCCCTCTGGTACGTGAACGTGAATATCACGTTTTTCGTAAAAGTCGCTATTAATACGAAATGTATCTGCGCGATTACGTACTACCGTCATTGCCGCTTGAATCGACTCTTGCATCACATCGCCCAGTGAACCGGTATAAGTAAGTTTACCTTTACCTGGTACAGCCGCACATTCGATTGTTAGCAAATCACCGCCAACTTCTGTCCATGCTAAACCTGTAACTTGACCAATACGGTCGCCATCTTCAGCTTTACCATAATCAAAGCGTTGCACACCTAAAAAGTCTTCTAGGTTATCTTGATTGATAGTCACTGTTTTAGTGTCTTTTTCAAGTAAGATATTTTTAACTGCTTTACGGCATAGTTTTGAGATTTCGCGCTCTAAGTTACGTACACCCGCTTCACGTGTGTAGTAACGAATAATGCCAATAATTGCACTATCTTCGATAACTATTTCAGACTCTTTTAAGCCGTTACGTTTTACTTGTTTAGTAATTAAGTGCTCTTTTGCAATGTTTAGCTTTTCATCTTCGGTGTAACCCGATAAGCGAATAACTTCCATACGGTCTAGTAATGGGCCCGGAATGTTAAAGCTGTTTGATGTTGCTACAAACATAACATCAGATAAATCGTAATCTACTTCAAGGTAATGATCAGCAAAGTGGCTGTTTTGCTCAGGATCAAGCACTTCTAATAGTGCTGATGCTGGGTCGCCACGCATGTCTGATGACATTTTATCGATTTCATCTAACAAAAATAATGGATTTTTAACGCCCACTTTTGTCATGTTTTGAATTAGCTTACCTGGCATTGAACCAATATATGTACGACGATGACCACGAATCTCAGCTTCATCACGTACGCCACCAAGCGCCATACGCACATACTTACGACCAGTTGAACGCGCTATAGATTGCCCAAGTGATGTTTTACCAACACCTGGTGGCCCAACTAAACATAAAATTGGCCCTTTAAGCTTATTAGTACGCTGTTGTACCGCGAGGTACTCAATAATGCGTTCTTTTACTTTATCTAAGCCGTGGTGATCGCTATCAAGAATTTTTTGCGCGCCCGCTAAGTCTTTTTTCACTTTAGAGCGTTTTTTCCATGGCACATTAATTAATGTGTCAATGTATGAACGCACTACAGTCGCTTCTGCAGACATTGGCGACATCATCTTAAGCTTGTTAAGCTCTGTCGTCGCTTTGTCTTGTGCTTCTGTTGGCATACCCGATTCTTCGATGCGTTTTTTAAGTGCTTCAAATTCGTCAGGTACATCGTCAAGCTCACCCAGCTCTTTTTGAATGGCTTTCATTTGCTCATTGAGGTAATACTCGCGCTGAGACTTTTCCATCTGCTTTTTAACGCGGGTACGAATTTTCTTCTCAACTTGCAGTAAGTCTATTTCGCCTTCCATTAATGCCATTAAATATTCAAGACGTTCTGTAACACTTGAAATTTCTAGCACTTTTTGCTTTTCAGGTACTTTAAGCGGCATATGAGCTGCCATTGTATCGGCAAGGCGTGCTGGCTCATCAATACCTGAAACTGAAGTTAGTACTTCAGGTGGAATTTTTTTGTTTAGCTTTACATAGCCTTCAAACTGGCTAATTGCGCTACGAATAAAAATATCTTGTTCTTTCTCGTCTACCGAATCAGATTCAATAAATTGAGCATTAGCAACAAAAAAGTCATCGTTATCTACAAATTCTTCAATTTGTGCGCGCTGTGTACCTTCAACTAAAACTTTAACTGTACCGTCTGGTAATTTTAATAACTGAAGTACAGTGGCAATAGTACCGATACGATAAATATCATCTTGCTCTGGTTCATCTACAGTTGCATCTTTTTGTGCAACCAAGAAAATTTGTTTGTCTTTGTCCATTGCCGCTTCTAGGCATTTTATTGATTTTTCACGGCCAACAAAAAGCGGGATCACCATGTGCGGGTATACCACAACATCGCGCAGTGCAAGGACTGGGATTTCGACTCGGTCGGTTCTCTCAAGCGTCATTATAGTTTCTCTTCGCACTTCATTTATTTTAAAGATTACTCAAGTATATGGGGATAACCTAATTAAAGTTCAACAATTTTCCCATACTCGATTAAATTAATTATAAAAAAAGGAGCCTAAGGCTCCTTTTTTCATTCAAATAGCTTAAAAACTATTCTGATGCAGCTTTATCTTGTTTATTATTTTCATAAATCAAGATTGGGTCTGACTCACCTTTAATAACGGTTTCATCAATAACCACTTTGCTTACGTCATCCATTGAAGGAAGTTCGTACATAGTATCAAGTAACACACCTTCAACGATTGAACGAAGACCACGTGCACCTGTTTTACGCTCCATTGCTTTGTGGGCAATTGCAGCTAAGGCATCATCGCGAAACTCAAGTTCAACGTCTTCCATACCAAACAATACTGAGAACTGTTTAGTAATCGCGTTTTTAGGTTCACTCAATATTTGCACAAGAGCAGCTTCGTCAAGTTCTGTTAACGTAGCAACTACTGGCAAACGACCTATAAACTCAGGAATTAAGCCGTATTTAACTAAATCTTCTGGTTCTACGTCTTTAAATGTTTCACTTAAAGAACGACTCGCCGCAGATTCTTTTACGCTAACGCCAAAACCGATACCGGTATTTTTATGGCTACGTTGCTCAATTACTTTATCTAGGCCTGAAAATGCACCACCACAAATAAACAAGATTTTAGACGTATCTACTTGTAAAAACTCTTGTTGTGGATGTTTACGACCACCTTGCGGTGGAACAGAAGCAACGGTGCCTTCAATCAGTTTAAGTAGCGCCTGTTGAACGCCCTCACCCGATACATCACGTGTAATTGACGGGTTATCTGATTTACGAGAAATTTTGTCAATTTCATCAATGTAAACAATGCCACGTTGCGCTTTTTCAACATCGTAATCGCATTTTTGTAAAAGCTTTTGAATGATGTTTTCAACATCTTCACCTACATAACCTGCTTCGGTTAATGTAGTGGCATCGGCCATAGTAAACGGCACATCAAGTAGACGCGCTAATGTTTCTGCAAGTAATGTTTTACCACTACCTGTTGGGCCGATAAGCAAAATATTACTTTTACTTAATTCAATGTCTTGCTTAGTCGATTGGTTACGTAGGCGTTTATAATGGTTATAAACGGCAACAGACAATACTTTTTTAGCATGATCTTGACCAATAACATAATCGTCTAAGTGTTTACGAATTTCTTTTGGTACAGGTAGTTTGTCAGACGTATCATGCTTAGGAGCAATGTCTTTGATCTCTTCCCTGATAATATCGTTACACAACTCTACACATTCATCACAAACGTATACTGAAGGGCCTGCAATTAATTTACGCACTTCATGTTGGCTTTTGCCACAAAAAGAGCAGTATAACAATTTATTACTTTTGTCGCCGTCTGTAGGAGTGTCAGACATTCAGCTACCTCATTTTATTACGTTGGCCACCAAAACTGTTGGCGGCTATTTCAATACGCTTTAACTATACCAAAATTTATTAGTTTTCGCATAGTAACTCAAAGTGGCAAACAGGCAATCCTGCTCGCCAAGCGCTTACTTTTTGTCGCGATTTGTAAACACAGAGTCTACCAAGCCGTAATCTACAGCTTGCGTGGCACTCATAAAGTTATCACGATCTGTGTCTTTAGAGATAATATCTAATGGTTGGCCTGTATGCTCAGCCATTAAGCGATTAAGCTTAGCTTTAATAGACAGAATTTCTTTAGCATGTATTTCAAAGTCAGATGCTTGACCTTGGAAACCACCTAATGGTTGGTGAATCATCACACGTGAGTTTGGTAGGCAAAAACGCTTACCTTTAGCGCCAGCAGTAAGTAAAAAAGCACCCATGCTTGCAGCTTGACCTACACATATTGTACTTACATCTGGTTTGATGAAGTTCATTGTGTCGTAAATAGCCATACCCGCAGTTACTGAACCACCTGGTGAGTTGATGTATAAAAAGATATCTTTATCAGGATTTTCTGATTCTAAAAATAGCATTTGCGCTAAAATCAGATTTGCCATGTTGTCTTCAACTTGACCTGTTAAAAAGATAATACGCTCTTTTAATAATCTCGAATAAATATCATACGAGCGCTCGCCTTTCGGTGTTTGTTCAACAACCATTGGGACCAATGCATTTAGGGGATCTGTAATACCAGTATTCATACTTATTTAATTCCTTATGCGCTTATACTTATCCTTATTATAAGGAAGCATAGTTATCGTTTTTCGCAAATTTAGAGCCAAAAACTAAAATGGCCCGGGCACGCTGTATAAACAGAGTAGCACGAGCCATTTAATCGTTAGCGAGAGCTTAAGTCAATGACTTATTAAGCACCTTGCTGTGGATTCATGATGTCATCAAATGCTTTTTCAACATCAGTAACAACTGCTTTAGCTAAAATAGCTTCAACAGCTTGCTCTTCCATTGCTACATTACGCATTTGCTGCATAAGTTGATCATTACCTTTGTAGTATTCTACTACTTCAGTTGGATCTTCGTATGCAGAAGCTACCGTTGCGATTAATGCTTCAACTTTAGCGTCATCAACTTTAATCTCGTTAGCTTTAATCACTTCACCTAATAAAAGGCCAGTTTTAACACGTGTTACAGCTTGCTCGTGGAACAATTCAGCTGGAAGCTCTGGCATGTTTTGAGCGTCGCCGCCAAAACGTTGAGCTGCTTGCTGACGTAGAGCATCAACTTCTTGATCAACAAGTGCTTTAGGCACTTCGATTTCGTTGTTAGCTAAAAGACCTTTGATTGCTTGGTCTTTAACGCTTGCTTTAACCGCTTGGTCTAGCTCACGTGTCATGTTCTTTTTAACTTCTTCTTTAAGCGCGTCTACTCCGCCTTCGGTAACACCGAATTTAGTTGCAAACTCTTCGCTTAATTCTGGTAATTCTTGCGCTTCAACTTTTTTCACTGTGATAGTGAATTGAGCCGCTTTACCTTTTAAGTTTTCAGCGTGGTAATCATCAGGGAAAGTTACATCAGCAACTACTTCTTCGCCTGCTTTTTTACCTACGATGTTATCTTCAAAACCTGGGATCATACGACCTTGGCCAAGTTCTAATGGGAAGTCTTCAGCTTTGCCGCCTTCAAATACTTCACCGTCGATAGTACCTACGAAATCAATTGTTACACGGTCGTTTTCGCCAGCAGCTGCATCAACATCAGCCCACGCTGCGTGTTGCTTACGAAGTGTTTCTAGCATGTTAGCTAAATCTTCGTCAGTCACTGTTACCGCTGGTTTCTCAACAGTAATTTTATCTAAACCTTGAACTTCAACTTCAGGGTAAACTTCAAACGTTGCTGAGAATTCTAAATCTTTACCTGCTTCAAGTGATTTAGGTGCGAATGTAGGCGCGCCAGCTGGATTGATTTTTTCAGAAACGATTGCTTCAATGTAATTACGTTGCATTACTTCGCCAGCAACTTCTTGACGAACTGCAGGGCCAAAACGCTTGTTAATTACAGATACTGGAACTTTACCAGCACGGAAACCATCTATACGCTGTGTTTTTGACAGTTGTTGTAGGCGTTTTTTTACTTCGGTCTCAACGTTCTCTGAAGGAACGGTGATAGTTATACGGCGCTCAAGGCCTTGGGTCGTCTCAACAGAAACTTGCATGATTTACCTCAATATTCAATTTTGGCGACTGTTCGCCTTCCTTTACAAACAAAGTGATCTGCATGAGTCTTGATAAAGTTTAAGCGGTTTTTCACACTTAAAAGCATCCGTCGCTACCATGAGATACCATTGCTGCTTTGCCCTTCGGGCACTATGTTAAACAATAGACGCGGCATTATAACCTAATATTTATGATAGTCGAGTATAGGGGGCAATTATTTGGACTAGATAAGGGACTATAGAGACTAACTGAATAAAAAACAGGCTAACTAGACATTGAATGGATTAAAGTAGAAATTATTTAATAGAATTATAGGCTAACAGATTTAGATTTATAACTTAGAGGAATTTACTTATTATTCTTATTAGATAAGAAAATGGTCGGCGATGCAGGATTTGAACCTGCGACCCCTTGGACCCAAACCAAGTGCGCTACCAAACTGCGCTAATCGCCGACATTGAAGAGTTAACTTCTTTTTTCATACTGAACACTTAAACTGAGAGTTTAAGACCATTTTAAGAAAATGGTCGGCGATGCAGGATTTGAACCTGCGACCCCTTGGACCCAAACCAAGTGCGCTACCAAACTGCGCTAATCGCCGATATTCGTTGTAAATGGGGTGACTGATGGGGCTCGAACCCACGACAACCGGAATCACAATCCGGGGCTCTACCAACTGAGCTACAATCACCGCTATATTTACATGTTTTCAAATGGTGCACCCAGAAGGATTCGAACCTTCGACCCACGCCTTAGAAGGGCGTTGCTCTATCCAGCTGAGCTATGGGCGCATCGAAAACTTCATAGTTTACCAATAAGCTATTCGATTATAATAAATTATAAAAATGGTCGGCGATGCAGGATTTGAACCTGCGACCCCTTGGACCCAAACCAAGTGCGCTACCAAACTGCGCTAATCGCCGAAACTTATTATTGTTAGCGAGTGACCTCGTTGACAACGGGGTGCATAATAGTGATTTGACGGGGTTAGGTCAAACGTTTTTTTAATAAAACCAATCAAGTGCTCATTTTTAGTGCACAATGGTTAAATATTACAATAGTAGGCTGAAATTTAAACTATTTAATAACTCAAATGTTATATACATTAAAAGCAACTTGGCGCTGCTATGCTTTTCTGCGAAAATAGTAGGCACATTATAAAACGAGTTAAATAAAGAGTATGTTTTCTTTATTAGCATTTTTACCCCTATTTTATTATGCATTCGTTTTTAGAGTATCGGTATCTAGTTAATTAACCCCAATTAAAGGTCACCCATGACGGCAAACATCATTGATGGTAAGGCAATCGCAAAACAAGTACGTAGCGCTGTAGCAGAACGCGTAAGTGAACGTGTAGCAAATGGTTTACGTGCACCAGGACTTGCAGTAGTACTTGTTGGACTTGATCCAGCAAGCCAAGTTTATGTTGGTTCAAAACGTAAAGCCTGTGAAGAAGTAGGTTTTATATCCAAATCATTTGATTTACCAGCAGACACGCAAGAGCAAACTCTTTTAGATTTAATTGACGAGCTAAATAATGATGCCGAAGTTGATGGAATTTTAGTGCAGTTACCACTGCCAAAAGGTCTTGATGCTGAAAAGATTTTAGAACGCATTACCCCACATAAAGATGTTGATGGATTTCATCCATATAACATTGGTCGATTAGCACAGCGTATGCCTGCCCTTCGCCCATGTACCCCTAAAGGTATTATTACATTACTTGATTCAACGGGTGTACGTTATAAAGGGATGCATGCAGTTGTCGTTGGCGCGTCAAATATTGTTGGTCGTCCAATGTCGTTAGAGCTTTTATTGGCGGGTTGTACTACCACAGTATGCCATAAGTTTACTCAAGACTTAGAAACGCATGTTCGCCGCGCTGACTTATTAGTTGTGGCTGTAGGTAAACCTGAATTTATACCTGGAGATTGGATAAAAGAAGGCGCTATAGTCATCGATGTAGGCATTAACCGTTTAGACACGGGTAAATTAGTTGGTGATGTTCAATACAGTGTGGCTGAACAAAAAGCGCATTTTATTACACCTGTACCAGGTGGCGTTGGCCCGATGACGGTCGCGAGCTTAATTGAAAACACACTTGAAGCGTGTGAGAAATATCACAGCTAAGCTGTTAAAAAATCAAAAAAGGGTTGCCATTTGGCAACCCTTTTTTAGTTGAACGTGAATTACTTTAAACGCTTACGCTTTACGCCACGTTGTTTTACCGGCTGAATCTTCAAGTATTACACCTAACGCATTAAGCGCATCACGTGCTTCATCAGCAGCAGCCCAGTTTTTACTTGCACGTGCTTCATTACGTTTCACAATTAATGCTTCAATTGTCGCAACTTCGTCGTCATCTTGCCCGCCTTGTAAAAAGGCTTCCGGTGCTTGTTGAGCAACCCCTAAAACGTTACCAATACTGCGTAATATAAACGCAAGTTGCCCAGCTTGAACTGCGTCACTTTCTTTTACGCGGTTTAATTCTTTAGCAAGTTCGAACAACACAGGTAGTGCTTCTGGTGTATTAAAGTCGTCATTCATTGCTTTTCTAAATTTAGCAACAAACTCATTACCTTCTAAATCGCACTCTACCGGTTCGACATCACGAAGCGCTGTATAAATGCGCTCAAGTGATGAACGCGCTTGGTCTAAATTTTCTTGTGAGTAATTTAGTTGGCTGCGGTAATGACCTGAAATTAAAAAGTAACGAACAGATTCAGCATCGTATGCTTTTAAAACTTCACGCACTGTAAAGAAGTTATCTAACGACTTAGACATTTTTTCTTTGTTTACTTGAACCATGCCAGTATGTATCCATGTATTTACATACTTGCCGTTGTTTGCACAGCACGATTGGGCAATTTCGTTTTCATGATGTGGAAACTGTAAATCAGACCCCCCACCGTGAATATCAAAATGCTCACCTAAGTGCTTTGAGCTCATTGCCGAACATTCAATATGCCAACCCGGACGCCCTTCACCCCAAGGTGATGACCATGATGGTTCACCTGCTTTTGCTTTTTTCCATAACACAAAATCAAGTGGATCGTCTTTATCTTGCGCCACTTCAACGCGAGAACCTGATTGCAACATAGTTAAATCTTGCTGAGAAAGTGCACCGTATTGCTCAAACGTTGATACATCAAACAAAACATCGCCGTCGGCTGCAACATAGGCATGGCCTTTTTCAATCAAGCGCTTAACCATAACGATAATTTCGTCCATATGGCTTGTAACTGTTGGCTCAATATCTGGGCGTAGCATATTTAGGCTATCAAAATCTTCATGCATCGCTTTAGTCATGCGCACAGTTAAGTCGTTTATTGACTCACCATTTTCGTTCGCACGTTTAATTATTTTATCGTCGATATCTGTAATGTTACGTACATATTTTAAATCGTAACCAATATGGCGTAAGTAGCGCACAATAACGTCAAAACCTACAAAAGTACGAGCGTGTCCAATATGGCAGTAATCATAAATGGTGATACCACACACATACATGTCGATTTTTCCTTCGACCATAGGTTTAAATTGCTCTTTTTGTCGCGTGAGTGTGTTGTATATATTTACCATTTACTTTGAGTCCTTGACTATTTACTTGAACAGTTATGTTACCACTTGAAAAGCCCCTGCTCTAGCGCTTTATAACAAACCAAACATCTACTTTGTTAATCTTAGCCAACTACGATAAAATAGCGCCAATATTTAAACCGGACATAGGAAAACACATGGTTGTTCTACACACGAATTTTGGTGACATCACCATTAAAATGTTTGAGCAAGAAGCTCCAAACACAGTTAAAAACTTTTTAGAGTATGCAAATGCTGATTTTTTCAACGGCACTATCTTTCATCGTGTAATCGATGGTTTTATGGTTCAAGGCGGTGGTTTTGTTCCAGGTATGGAACAAAAAGAAGTAAACGACCCAATTCAGAATGAAGCTAATAATGGCCTGTCTAATAAAGTAGGCACTTTAGCTATGGCACGTACACCTGATCCTCATTCAGCTACAGCACAGTTTTTCATTAACGTGAACAACAACGACTTTTTAAACCACAGCAGCGAAACATCGCAAGGTTGGGGTTATTGTGTTTTTGCTGAAGTAGTAGAAGGCATGGACGTAGTAAATAAGATTAAAGCAGTTGCAACAGGTAGTACTGGTTTTCACCAAGACGTACCTCTTGAAGATGTGATCATCGAAAGCGTTACTGTTAACTAGTAACGTTTACTCATATTATGTGAGTATATAAGCGGGTGTATACTATTAGTATATGCCCGTTTTTTTAAAACTAGAATAGACTGACCTATGACTCGCCAAACTTACTTTATTGCAGATTTACACCTAAGCGAAAACCGCCCCGACATTAGCGCTGCATTTTTTGACTTTTTAAATACACATATATTAAATAAAGATGTAGATGCACTTTATATTTTGGGTGATTTTTTTGAAGTATGGGTTGGAGATGACTACATTACTGCACTGAGTGCCGATGTAGCAAAACATTTAAGCGCCGTTAATGATGGTGGCACACCTGTTTATTTTATACATGGCAATCGTGATTTCATTATGCGCAAGCAATATGCCGACATGGCCGCAATGACATTACTCGATGAACAAACGGTCATTGATTTATATGGCACGCCTACCGTTATTTTACATGGCGACGAAATGTGCACTCAAGACACTGAATATCAAAACTTTCGTAAAAAGAGCCGTGGTTGGTGGTGGCCAAAATTGATGCTTGCAATGCCGCTTTGGTATCGTAAAAAAATAGCGCGTAATGCCCGCGAAAAAAGTAAGTTAAGCCAAGCTGATAAACCTATCGAAATTTTAGACGTTGTCGATGAGGCTGTACTTGCCACCTTTGCCAAACATAACGTTACGAATATGATTCATGGTCATACTCATCGCCCTAATGTTCATACGTATAAAGTTAATGAACAAACACTTACTCGCACAGTGCTAGGTGACTGGTATACCCAAGGCTCTTATTTAGTCGTTACCCCTCAATCACAAGAATTAATTAGCACGCCTTTCGCATAATTTAAAATTCTGACTATTATTTATCTATATATATGAATAATAGTGAGAGGTTGAATGATTAAGCTGTTAATTTTCATCGTAGTAATTGCCATTCCTACACAAGTATTTAGCAAGCAAACATGGCAAATTGTTACAGAAAACTACCCTCCCTATTTTAGCGAAAACCTACCTAGTAATGGCTGGCTATATGAAATAGCCGAATCAGCTCTTAAAACGCAAGGTATTAATAGCGAAGCCGAGTTTACGACCTGGGACCGCGCCCTAAAGCTATTAGAAAAAAACAGAAAAACCGCTATTTTAGGTGCTTTTTATTCATTAAAAAGAAATGAAGTTTTTTACTACTCTCGTCCACTTGCAGTTGCTCACTCAGGAGTTTTCAAACGAAAAGAGAGTGTTATTAATTTCGATGGTACAGTTCAATCATTAACACCTTATAGTATTGGCACAGAAGACAATGCCGTTGTAAGCCAAGAGTTTGCTAGAAATAGGGAGCTGGCAATAACGTCCACTAAAAGCCTTCCTACAAGCTTATATTTACTACAACAAGGGCGTATTGATTTAGTCGCGGGTACTAAAGAGGTTGGAAATTATTGGCTTGAACACACTAAAACCGAAGATTCAGATGATAATAATATTGAGTACTTATCGCCAGATCTTGCTTCTCATAAACTATATTTAGTTGTCTCTAAATCAAATTATAGAGCCAAAGAATACTTACAAAAATTTAATAGAGGAATTGATATAATAACTAAAAATGGATGCATTGCTAAAATTATGAAAAAACATAATTTCAGCAATCAGAAAATAGCAGAGTATATTAATTTCTTAAAAGAAAATTAGCTTTGCGCTATTGGAACACCGCTGTGAAATTTAAAATCAGTATCGGTTGTAGAAATTAGCTCTTTTTCTTTTTCACCAAAAAAGTTTACGCGTTCGGTAATATCAAAATCAGCAATTTCTTGCGCTAAAGTTAAATAATCTTGGTAATGACGCGCTTCTGAACGTAACAACGAAATATAAAAATCACCTAAACGTTTGTCAACATGCGGTGCAAGCTTTGCAAAACGCTCACACGAACGCGCCTCAATATAAGCGCCTACTATTAGCTTATCGACTAATGCATCGGGCTCGAACGTTTTAACATGACGGAGCATGCCTTTTGCGTAACGACATGGTGTAATGCTTTGATACTCTACACCGTACTCGTCCATAATTTCGAGCACTTGATAAAAGTGATGCAGCTCTTCTTTTATCAGCAAAACCATTTTATCGATTAGACCTTGCCCGTATGGAGAACTCGATTTAGGAATTATTGATTTAGTGAGCTTATTTTTAGCAGCCAGATCGCGCCAATTCCCTTCTCGCTTGTAAATAAGCGTTTCAAATGGCTTTAGCCACTCGAGTAATGCATCACTACCCTCTTTATCTACCGCGTATTTACGTATTAAAAACATCGCACTTTGAGCTGCTTTTAATTCACAAATTAAGTGATCTATTAAAATGACTGATAAGTTTTCTTTTTTAATTGCTTGCTCCACCCATTGCTCTGGGGTGGTACACAATAAAAAGTTATTAATCGGCTCTAAAAGTTGGCTATGTGGCACGTTGACTGCTCATTACTAAATAAATTTGATAGACCGTTATTTTAACACGAAATTTTGCTTGGGATAAATCAAAGCCCTTATCTGCGTCTAAATGTTAATAACGAGTTAACTTGACTTTGCAAAATAAGTGAACCATAACTGTACATAGACTGTATAAAAATAAACCAACCAAAACAATAATACGTTCCTTTTATGGAGTAAGTACTATGATACTAAATCACCTCTGGGGCATTTATGCTCACCCACTTGAAGAATGGCAAACAATAGATAATCGCCATGAAAGTTTAACCTATAGTTTGTCGCATATTTTACTGATTGCTTTATTTCCTTCAATAATGGGCTACTACTCATCTGTTTATTTAGGATGGAGTATAGGTGCAGGCAATCCCGTATTTTTAACGCACGATAGTGCACTGCTAATTGCAGGTGCAATGTATTTTGCTTTAATAGCGGGTGTTTTTGCATTGGCGTATTTAGCCCATTGGATGGCGGTTACATTTGGCTCTAAACCTACATTTACACAAACACTTGAACTTGCAGCATATACTGCAACACCAGTGTTTATGTCGGCACTCGCCGCTTTTTGGCCTGTACTTTGGTTTGTAGTGTGTATTGGAATTATTGCACTGGCTTACTCGGTTTATTTACTCTATACCGGCGTACCAATACTTATGCATATCCCAGAAGAGCGCGGCTTTATTTACGCCAGCTCGGTAGTAACGTGTGGATTAATATTACTGGTTATTATTTTAGCTGTAACAGCTATGCTTTGGACTAATGGGATTGTTAGCCCAATGTTTACTTAATAAATTTCACCTAAAAAAAGAGTCATGTTTGATAGAAATGTTCCCTTTCTTTCCTTCGCAAAAAAGGAGCTAATTAGCTCCTTTTTTTTGTGTAACGACTTTTTATTAACTAATCATTAATCAGCTTCGTTTTCGTCTTGGTTGTGTATTTCTAAACCTGAAGACATCGCACTTTCTCGGGTGCTTTTTGCTGAATCGTTACGTAGCTTATCAATACGATTTAAATAGTTTTGATCAATATCGCCAGTAATATATTGGCCATCAAATACTGAAGTTTCAAACTTAGTAATTTCAGGATTTTCTTGGCTAACCGCAGCAATTAAATCTTTTAACGATTGAAAGATTAAACCGTCAGAACCAATACTTGCATTAATATCTTCTACTTCACGTCCGTGAGCAATAAGCTCAGCGGCTGAAGGCATATCAATACCGTACACATTAGGGAAGCGTATTTCAGGTGCCGCTGATGCAAAGTAAACGTTTTTAGCGCCAGACTCTCGGGCCATTTCAACAATTTGTGCTGATGTTGTACCACGAACAATTGAGTCATCAACTAATAATACGTTTTTACCTTTAAACTCGCGATCAATTGCGTTTAGCTTTTGACGCACTGATTTTTTACGCATCTCTTGGCCAGGCATGATAAATGTACGACCAATATAACGGTTTTTAACAAAACCTTGGCGATACGGTAAATCAAGTACACGTGCGATTTCCAGTGCTACATCACATGAAGTTTCTGGGATTGGGATAACTACATCAATATCTTTGTCAGCCCATTCACGTGCAATTTTTTCGCCTAGTTTAGTCCCCATGTTTACGCGTGTTGCGTACACAGACATACGGTCTATTGTTGAGTCAGGTCGAGCAAAATAAACAAATTCAAAAATACACGGCGAGTAAGATGCCTTATCAGCACAACTAAGTGAATGGAATTCACCTTCTTCTGTAACATATATAGCTTCACCAGGGGCTACATCACGTACAAACTCAAAACCGTCCGGTTTCAACGCAACGCTTTCTGAGGCAAACATGTACTCAGTACCTTTTTCGGTTTCGCGTTTACCAAATACAAGTGGGCGAATACCATTAGGGTCGCGAAAAGCAACAATGCCGTGGCCGATAATCATAGCAATAGTTGCATAACCACCGCTTACTTTATTGTTTACTTCGGTTACCGCAGTAAAAATATCTTCAGGGTCTAAATGCAACTTATCAGATTTGCTTAATTCATGTGCCATGATATTAAGTAAAATTTCAGAGTCTGATGTTGTATTAACGTGACGACGTGCTTCTGAGAATAACTGCTCTTTTAAAGCTTCTGCATTAGTAAGGTTGCCATTATGGGCAAGTGCTATACCAAACGGTGAGTTAACATAAAAAGGCTGTGCTTCAGATGAGCTTGAAGATCCTGCTGTAGGATAGCGCACATGGCCAAGACCAATTGTACCTTGTAGTCGTTTCATATGACGTGTGTGAAAGGCATCTTTCACTAAGCCATTTGCTTTGCGCAAGCTAAACGTATTATTCTCAATGGTAATGATACCCGCGGCATCTTGACCACGGTGCTGCAAAACAGTTAAGCCATCATAAATCGCCTGATTCACAGGGGATGTTCCGACTATTCCAACGATACCACACATGTAATTTATCCTCGCCGATTAACGGTTTACTGAATTTAAAAAGCTCGAGTTGTTTTCTAGGTACGAAAAGAACCATTCAACAACAAAGCCAAATTCTGGAATCAAAATAGAATTGCCCCACCAGTGCGTATTGGGTGCACCAGTAAAAGCATCAAGAAAGAAGAGTAACGCGCTCACGACCAACACGCCTCGTAGAGCACCAAACACTATGCCAAAAACACGGTCGGTACCCGATAAACCAGTACGATGTACAAGCTCACCTAAAATATAGTTTAGTAAACCGCCTAACAGTAGCGTCGCAAAGAATAATATGGCTATGGCCGCAGCATTTCTTAAAAGGGGTTCAGAAATGGTTGTTAGGAAGGAAGCTAAATATTGGTAAAATAAGCTAGAGATGATAAAGGCGCCAGCCCATACCGCTAATGACATTGCTTCTTTTACAAAGCCGCGTATTAAACCGATGATGGTAGACAATGCAATGATGCCAATAATGGCGTAATCAACCCAGATCATAAGAACCAATTAGTCGCTAATTTGGGGCGCATTCTATACCCAAACATCGTTAGTATGCAAGTTTAAACGGGAGATTACTGGGTTGTAGTCAATACAAAAAATTAACATTATAGAATGGGTATTGCGGGCGAGTGATAATCATAAAAACAAATATTAATAAATAAAAAAGGCTTGTTATACAAGCCTTTTTTATAATTATTTTGTTACTTCGTATTGCGTAACTTTACCATTTAATTTAGTAAGCTTTTTAAGCTGGGGGAGCTGCTTTTGTAATTCACTTTTATCAAGTGAAGGGCCAACAAATACTTTGGTTAATGTCCCATTTGGGGTTTTAATCGGTTTAGTAAACGTTTTAAACCCTTCAACTTTTAATTTAGCCTGTAATGCTTTTACATTTGCAACATGTGAAAAACTACCTAATTGAATAACGTAAGCCATACTTGTTAGGTTTTCATCACTTTTACGAGGCGCAATAGGTTTTGGTTTAGCCTGAACCGGTGCCTTAGTGATCGGTGTAGCTTTGGGTTCAATAGTCGCTTCAACAACTTTATTCTCTACAGCGTAGTCACTCTCATCCATAGCGTTTTGCTGCTCAAAAGCTTCATCGTCAGCTTGAATATCTTCAATTTCATCTTGTTTTAGTGGCTCAGCGTTAGCAACATTTTCATCAATTGACTCTTGAAGATCGATTGTTTTGAACTCAGGGCGATCAGGTATCGCTTTAAAGCCCTCTTTATAATGCACTTTTTCGCCATCGAGTATATTAGGGATAAACACAATTGCTGCGATCACTACTATACTTGTTCCGACTAAGCGATTAATAAAACTTGAGTTCACCGACATCCTCTCTATTTTTTAAAGTAATTAATAGCGCCGGCCACTGTAAAAAATGAACCAAATACAATCAACATAGTATCACTTTGTTGTTTTGGTAAAATTACACTCAGTGCCTGTGCCACACTATCATAGCTATTGATAGTATTATGATGAGATATACCCTGCAGCGCATTTTGTAAATTACTTGCAGTGTCGCCTCGCGGACCACTTAAGCTCGCTAATGACCACTCATCGACCAAGTGACTTACTTCTTTAAGTACACCCACTTTATCTTTATCAGCAAGCATAGCGGCTAATGCATGAATTTTAAAGCCTTTATCTTTATAGCTTGATAACTTATTGGCTAAATAACGCGCCGACTCAGGGTTATGTGCTACATCGGTAAAGACTAAAGGCTCAGCGCTTAACTGCTGAAACCGCCCTTCTACAACTAAATTAGCGAGGCAACTTCGTATGACTTGCTCACTTGGTAATAAGTTTAAAACGCTTAGCGCAGTTAACGCCGTTGCTGCATTTTGACACGGTATTGCTGGCTTATCTATTACAAGATTATGTTCTTTATATTGCCAATTAAAGCTCTCAGCATTCTCTTTGAAAATAAAGTCACTGCCCGACAACGTCATATTGGCATTAATTTCTTTGCCGTAATCAGTCATTGTGTGAGGAATATTCAAATCCCCTATAATAGCAGGCGTATTTTCACGAAAAATACCGGCTTTATCATAAGCCACTAACTCTCGTGTATTACCTAGGTACTCTTTATGATCTAAATCGATAGTGGTGATCACGCTTGCAAAGGGAGTTACTATATTTGTAGCATCAAAGCGCCCGCCTAGACCAACCTCTAGTAATACATAATCGACCTTACAGCGTTTAAAAATTGCCAACGCACCCAAAGTACCATATTCAAAATAAGTCAAAGGAGTGTCTTTACGGCCTTGCTCAAGCTGGTGAAAAGCATCTATATGGAATTGGTCTGCCAGTTCTTCGCCATTAACTCGTACACGCTCGTTATAACGAATTAAATGAGGAGATGCGTAAGTACCCACGCTAAAACCTTGCGCTAGCAATAGCGACTCTAAGCAACGTGCAGTGGTGCCCTTACCGTTTGTACCGGCAATAAGAATAATTTTACTTGGAGTGTTTAAAAGGCCAATATTGTTGGCAACATTAGCAACTCGTTCTAGGCCCATTGCAATGTTAGCTGGGTGAACACTTTCTAAATAAAAAAGCCAATCATCAAGGCTTGATGATTGGCTAGGAATTGTTTTTGTCATAGCGTGTAATCAGTAAAGCTGAAATTTACGCTACTCTATGCTCTTGTTCCGTAGAAGGCAAGTTCATAAATTTAGCTAAAATGCGTGCAAGGGTATCGCGCATTTCACGGCGATCAATAATCATGTCAATTGCACCATGTTCTAGCAAAAATTCACTACGCTGAAAACCTTCAGGTAATGTTTCGCGAACAGTCTGCTCAATAACACGAGGACCTGCAAAACCAATTAACGCTTTAGGTTCAGCAACGTTAATATCACCCAGCATAGCAAGTGATGCAGATACACCACCCATTGTCGGGTCGGTCATTACTGAAATAAATGGAAGACCTTTTTCCGTCATTTTTGCAAGTGCAGCACTTGTTTTAGCCATTTGCATAAGCGACATAAGCGCTTCTTGCATACGTGCTCCGCCTGATGCAGAAAAACAAATAAGCGGCATGTTATGCTCTAAACATTGATCAACAGCATCAACAAAGCGAGCGCCAACAACAGAAGCCATTGAACCACCCATAAATGAGAACTCAAATGCTACCGCTGCCACTGGAATACCTTTTAATCGGCCTTTCATCGCCACAAGTGCATCTTTTTCACCACTTGCTTTTTGGGCTGCACTGATACGGTCAGAGTACTTTTTAGAATCTTTAAACTTAAGAATGTCTTTAGGCTCATGTTGTGTACCAAGCTCTTGACGATCACCTTCATCTAAAAAGTGCTCTAGGCGCTTACGGCCACTAACACGCATGTGATGGTCACACTTAGGACATACGTTTAATGACTTTTCTAATTCAGCTTTATATAAAATTGAATCACACGATGTACACTTAGCCCAAACACCTTCTGGGATTTCTTTACGACCTGATGATTTTGTCGTTTTAGGTAAGATTTTTTCTAGCCAACTCATTTGCAACTCTCTTAATACTGTTCTGTGTCGCGAGCCTGCTAATAGCAATTAGCAGACAAATTTTTT
Source organism: Pseudoalteromonas sp. TAB23 (assembly GCF_000498075.1). Taxonomy (NCBI): domain Bacteria; kingdom Pseudomonadati; phylum Pseudomonadota; class Gammaproteobacteria; order Alteromonadales; family Pseudoalteromonadaceae; genus Pseudoalteromonas; species Pseudoalteromonas sp. TAB23. The sequence continues at coordinate 23,583 of NZ_AUTP01000280.1, read as the reverse complement.
CAATTAAAACATGAATTACACTAACGCGGTATAAAAAACTGGTCTTAGTAGTTAAAAGTGCTCATAAAAAGTACTTATACCACATCTATATCAGGCAAAAATAAAGGGCCTAGAGGTGTTTGAGGAATATTAAATTGCTCAGGGTAGTCAACATCCACTAAATACAAACCAGCAGCCTTAGCGGTAGCACTGGCCTTTGCGCGTTCTTTACAATCGAGTAGCTCTTTTATCCATATAGGTTGTTGTTTATGTAAACCAACATCCATTAAGCTGCCTGTGATATTACGTACCATGTGATGTAAAAATGCATTCGCTTTAATATCAATAATAACGTAAGTACCTTGGCGCTGTACCGACAGATGATGAATTGTTCTTGTCGGTGTATTCGCTTGGCAATGTATCGCTCTAAAAGAGGTGAAATCGTGTTTACCTATTAAGTACTGACACGCCTCTTGCATCTTTGTTTCATCAAGATGATGATGAAAATGCGTAACACCCTCGTTTAATACCGCACCTCGTAGGGGGGAGTTATAAATAACATAGCGATAACGACGAGCTGTAGCACTAAAACGGGCATGAAAGTCATCAGCAACCGGTTGGGCAAAGCGAATAGCAATATCTTTAGGCATTAAAGTATTCATACCTAGTGTAAATGCGACCATATCCCGATCGGCTTGCGTTTCAAAGTGTATTACTTGGCCTGTACCGTGCACACCAGCATCTGTACGCCCTGCACATATAACTTCAACAGGATGATTACAAATACGCGACAACGCTTTTTCTACTTCTTGCTGTACGCTATTTACATGTGATTGACGCTGCCAACCACTATAACGTGCGCCGTTGTATTCAACTCCAAGTGCTACTCGCATAATTACCGTTTTACCTACTGTGCTAATGAACGAGGTATTTTATGCTATCTAACGATGCAATAAAAGGAGACCTGTCGTAATCAAACCAATACACATAAAAAAACCCGTATTTAGCTAAGCTAGATACGGGTTCTTATAAACATTTTAATTATTTTAGTTTAGCTTTTAAGCTAAGTGCTTCCTCTTGAACTTCTTCAGGACCTTTGTTAATGACATCCTCAATAACTTTAAGCGCAGAATCAAAATCATCAATTTCAATATAAGCACGCGCTAAATCAAGTTTAGCTGAGTAGCCACCACTTTCAGCATCAACNAAGCCGACATCCATATTAACGTCGGTGTAAGGTTCGTGTTCAAGTTCAGCGTCGTCACTTTCTTCTAACAATGAATCAATATCTACAAATTCGTCATTATCAAGTTGCTCAACATCACTACTTTCAACAAGTGACTCTTTTGTAGTTAATGAATCATCTGTCTCTAAGTCTTCTTTTAGCAAGCTGTCAAAGTCAACATCAAATTCACTGCTGTCATCAACACTTAAGTCTTCAGGCTCTGCTAACTCACTAAGTAATGAATCAAAATCAGTTTGCGTCAAATTCGACATAAACTCTTCATCAAGTTCGTCGTCAGAGCTAATATCAGTGCTACCCACTTCATCTAAGCTTGTTAACTGTGCTTCGCGCTCTGCATTTGTTTGCTCTTGCGATTCGTCTGATAACTCATCAGTTAGCGCTTGCTCTAAACTATCTTCGTCAAATTCAGCATCTAATTCAGAAAAATCATTTTCAATTAAAATCTCATCATCAAAATCATTTTCTAAACTATCTAAATCAGCATCTGCCATAAGTGCGTTTGCTAAATCTTGCTCAGCTTGGCTGGAAGCGACTCCCGGTGCCTCACCATCTAAATCATCCCCTTGTAATTCTTCAGGGGTAAATGGCAACTCACTTTCTAATGTTTCTTGAACTTCATCAAGGTTAAGAGGTTTGATGTCATCTTCTATACTTGGTGGTTCAACAGAATCAACCTCATCATTAATTTCTTGAAGTAAATCGTCATCAAGCGACTCATCTTCAATCTCCGTTTCAGTTTCTAATTCAGAGAAGTCATTATCAATTAATAGTTCATCATCAAAATCATCTTCTAAACTATCTAAATCACCATCTGCCATAAGCGCATTTGCGAGATCTTTCTCTGTTTGACTAAGTGCTACTGCATTTTCATCACCCGATGCATCTCCTTTAAGCTCTTGCGGCTCAAACGAAGGCTCATTCTCTAATAATGATTGATCATCGTCTAATTCAAGTTCAGGATATTCATCCAACTCTTCACTTGGCGTTACAAGCTCGCTATCAAGCTGCTCTTCAATTTCAGTAAGATCTGAGTCATCGTCGCCCGCTAGCGGATCGTCACCAAGATCAACTTCTATTTCTTCAAGATCATCATCAAGCTCATCTAAAGACCAATCAGGTGTTTCTATATAGTCGTCATCAGTGGCCTGTTGTAGCTCACTTAAAAGCTCATCAACGCTCTTTAAAGTATCATCTGTATATTCTTCAAGTGCATCTTCAGGATCAAGAAGCGACTCTGATGTGTCTGAAAAATCATCAACCGTTACATCTATAAGTTCTGGCTCTTCTTCAAACTTAGGCTCTTCTGCAAGCTCTGGCTCTTCTTCAAGTTCTGGTTCTTCTTCAAGCTCTGGTTCTTCTTCAAGCTCAGGCTCTTCTTCAAGCTCTGGCTCTTCTACAAGTTCTGGTTCTTCTTCAAGCTCTGGCTCTTCTTCAAGCTCAGGCTCTTCTAAAGGCTCAAGTTCTTCTAAAAGATCTGGCTCTTCATTTAATGATGAAGCAAGCGACTCAATATCATCAACATTTAATTCTTCTTGAGCATCTGCTAAATCCTCAACTGAGTCTGCTAATGCATTATCAATTTCTGAATCTCTTACATCTGAATTTTTTAGTTCATCATCAATTAGGTTATCTATGTCGTCTAAATCAAAGTCGTCACTTTCCTCAACTAATGAGTCATCTGCAGTATCAACCGCTGCCTCATCAATTAAGCTATCTATGTCGTCTAAATCAAAGTCGTCACTTTCCTCAACTAATGAATCATTTGCAGTATCAACCGCGGCCTCATCAATTAAGCTATCTATGTCGTCTAAATCAAAGTCGTCACTTTCCTCAACTAATGATTTATCTGCAGTATCAACCGCTGCCTCATCAATTAAGCTATCTATGTCGTCTAAATCAAAATCGTCACTTTCCTCAACTAATGAATCATCTGCAGTATCAACCGCTGCCTCATCAATTAAGCTATCTATGTCGTCTAAATCAAAGTCGTCACTTTCCTCAACTAATGAATCATCTGCAGTATCAACTGCTGCCTCATCAATTAGGTTATCTATGTCGTCTAAATCAAAGTCGTCACTTTCCTCAACTAATGAATCATTTGCAGTATCAACCGCTGCCTCATCAATTAAGCTATCTATGTCGTCTAAATCAAAGTCGTCACTTTCCTCAACTAATGAATCATTTGCAGTATCAACTGCTGCCTCATCAATTAGGTTATCTATGTCGTCTAAATCAAAATCGTCGCTTTCCTCAACTAATGAATCATCTGCAGTGTCAACCGCTGCTTCATCAATTAAGCTATCTATGTCATCTAAATCAAAATCGTCGCTTTCTTCTAGAAGTTCATCTTCGTCGAGTAACTCTGCATCAATTGAGTCATCTGCCACATCACTTTTTGGATCATTCGCTTCATCAATTAAGCTATCTATATCGTCTAAATCAAAGTCGTCGCTTGTATCAAGTTCAGCTGAAGTGTTATTTGAGGTATCTAATTCTGTTGATGTTTGATCTAATAATTCATCTATATCAAAATTATCATCATCTGCAAGCTCCTCACTTAAAGCCGCCATTTCATCATGAGACTCTAAGCTATCATCCTCTAAAGCTTCGCTTGTTTGCGGTGCATCAAACTCAGGTAGACTATCGTCTTCATCAAACAAGCTATCTAAATCGTCATTAGTTAGAATTTCATCATTGTTTATTGAGTCATCAGATAAGTCTAAATCAATATCTTCAGCGTTTTCATCTGAAGGTTGATCAAACCCTTGCTGCATAAAAATATCGAGTTCATCATCGTCATCGGTATTTTCATCATCAAAAACAATGTCATCACTTAGTAGACTTTCAAGCTCATCCTGATCGAGTAAATTTTCACCACCTGAAAAATCATCTAGGCCGTCATCTAAATCATCATCAGGCAACATATCATTTTCGAGATTATCATCAAGTTGAACACTCAAGTCATCTAAAGGGTCGGGTACAATTGGATCGTCATTTAAACTTGGGCCTAAATCATCATCGCCAGTGTAAATTGGAGTTTGTGGTAAAAAGTCATCATCGTTTTGTGGCTCTTCTTGATTACTTGCTCGTTTGCGTAAAAACATAACAATTGCAAAAATAATCAGTAGCCCAGGAATAAACATTAATAAACCTAGCACTATCGGATTTGAAAATAATGAGCTTAAATCAAACGATTCTTTTGGTACTATCTCTTGTTTTTTTTGTTGTGCAATAATCTCGTTTTGCTTAACAATTAGTTCTTTTAACTGATTTTGAATTTCACTGTCTTGTCCTAACTGTAAGCGTAAGTTTTCGAGTTCGTTTGAAATACCTGATAATTGTTTTTTAAGATTATTATTCTCAACTAAAATTTCTTCTACATTGCTTACAGAATTTTTAAACTGTTGTTGTAACTCAACAAGCTTAGTACTTTGCTCTGTTTTTATTTCATTTAATTCTTTCTGTATCTCTTTTTTGGCATCGTCTACGTCGACTTTACGAGCTTGAGTTACTTTTGTTTGTGCTGAGGCAATTTCGCTTTGCGTAAGTGTGCCATTTTTTTTCTTTTCCCATAATGCATCATCTTGCTCAGAACGTTGCTTTGCAAGCTGTGTATTTACACCTTTTATTTCGGCTAAAGTTGGGATTTTTAAATAGGCACCATTTTGAATATGGTTAAGATTTTGTTCTAAAAATGAGTTGGGGTTTTTGTTATACAAGGCCTGCATAACTTGATAAATGCTGACGGAGTTATCTGGGCGCACTTTAGCCGCTATACGCCAAAGTGTATCAGTTGGTTTAATTGGCCCAATAGATCGCCCTTGCGCACCATAGTCAACGCCTTTAGGCCCCTTTAATTGGGTACTGTCTTGAGAGTAAACTGGCGTTACTATCAATGCAGACGCTAATATAATAAGTGTAACTAAACCGCGCATGCTGATCCTTTAATATTTAAATATTAACAAAACACTTAAAGCTTAAGTGCATAAATATTGTTGATTATTGCTGTTATCAGCCAAATGACTGACTCGCATTTATTATTACAATCTATTTTTATTGCAAGCTCTATTCCAATTACAAACTATAAACCAGTTAAGGCTTAATATCCATCGCAACACCTTGAAAATAAATGCCTTAAAACATCTTTATAAATATTAATTTATTGAGTGTTATCAATCAGTTTTTACACTTTTAAAAATAAACGGCAAAAAATTGACAAGCTCTATAAACAAAAAGCGGCAAACAAATAATGTTTACCGCTTCGAAAGTGTGTTCAGCGCTATTAACTATTACATGTAATTAGCAATAAGCTCTTCTGCAATTTGAATACTGTTAGTTGCAGCACCTTTGCGAGTGTTATCACTTACAACCCACATGTTTAATCCATGAGGATGAGAAATATCAGCACGTAATCGGCCTATATAAACAGTATCGTTACCACTAGCGTCAGACACTGCTGTAGGGTAATCACCTTCATCATCAATTAGCTCGACACCAGGCGCGTCTTTTAAAAGTTGCTTAACGTGTTCAAAGTCATAAGGCATGCGCGTTTCAATATTAATTGATTCTGAGTGACCAAAAAACACGGGAACACGTACACATGTAGGATTTACTGCAATAGTGGTATCACCCAAAATTTTATGAGTTTCATTTACCATTTTCATTTCTTCGCGTGTATAGCCATTATCCTCAAAGCTATCAATTTGAGGAATAACGTTAAATGCAATTTGCTTTGGAAATACTTTATTATCCATAGGGCGTGCATTCATCAAGTTAGCTGTTTGCTTTGCAAGTTCATCAACCGCTTCTTTACCTGCGCCCGATACAGCTTGGTAAGTAGATACGTTAATACGGTCTATTCCGTAAGCATCATAAATTGGTTTAAGTGCTAACATCATCTGAATAGTTGAACAGTTAGGGTTAGCAATAATATTACGATTCCTAAAATCAGCTAGGCTTGAAGCATTAACTTCTGGCACCACTAGTGGGATTTCAAAATCATTTCTAAAGTGCGATGTATTATCGATTACAATACAGCCGGCATCAGCAGCAATAGGAGCATATTTTTCAGATACACTACCACCAGCAGAAAACAAACCTATATGCGCTTGGCTAAAATCAAAGCCTTCAACGTCAAGTACTTCAATGGTCTCACCACGAAACTTTATGTCTTCACCTGCGCTGCGGCTGCTCGCAAGTAAAAAAAGCTGATCTACAGGAAACTTACGATCTGCTAGCGTTTCAATGATTTGACGGCCTACTAAACCAGTAGCGCCAAGTACGGCAACGTTATATTTTTGCGACATATTTCTTCCTCTATAAACGACATTAAAACAACATCGTTAGTTAAATAATTATTTAGCTATGCTAAAGCCAAGTTGACTAAGTGCTGCTAGTTGTGGGCTATCACCTTGTAGGAATAAGGTGCTAAATTCTCGCCTTACCGGATAGTTTTTACGTAAACTATCAAAGCCCTCACCTTCTAAATGACGAAGTAAAATTCCGTCATCGCGGCGTACGTCATAAATTAAATGCACCAAACGGGCAATATCTTGCTCGCTAAGGCTTTGCGTAACAGTTGCATTTGTAATAGCAGGTATTGGTAAAAAATCATCCAACGATTTACTCACCTCTACACCTTTTAAGTCACACAATTTTTGATACAACATTTGTGTACCTCGTGCTTTCCCCTCAAGTGTATGCCCTGCGATATGCACACTGGCATAACGCACATGCTCTAGTAATTCAGTTAGAATATTGGGCTCTTTTTCCCATACATCAAGTACTATATCTAAATCAGCCCCAGCTTCCATTACCTCAAGCAATGCTTGATTATCAATTACGTCGCCTCGGCTTGCATTAATTAGCGTGGTTCCTGGCTTAAGTGCTTGTAACCGCTCTTTACCCATCATGTGCAGCGTTTTGTGCTCGCCACTTTTGATAAGTGGAACATGAAAAGTAACAACATCTGATTGCGCTAATAACTCATCAAGCGCTACATGCTCTTGTAGTAAGCCCTGTTCGTACTTAATTGGATCGCATAACAGTACGTCGACATTTAATGCTTTTAATTTTTGCGACAAACACGTGCCAATGTTACCCATTCCTACAATACCAATTGTTTGACCACACAATGGGCGCGCATTTTCTTGGCTTAATGCAAATAAACTACTAATTACATATTCAGCTACAGCAACTGCATTACAACCAGGAGCACTAGTAAAAGCAATATTTCTGTCATGTAGTAATTGCGTATCAATATGGTCAATGCCAATTGTGGCAGTGCCCACAAAGCTCAGCTTGTTAGCTTGTGCCAATAGTTCATGATTAACATTAGTCACTGAACGAGTAAGGAGTACATCTACATTTATTAATTGTTCAGGCGTTAATTTACGACCATCAAAACGCTCAACCTCACCAAAGTCTGCAAAGTACTGCTCAACTAAAGGCATATTTTGATCGGCAAGAATTTTCATCACTGAGTCCGTTTGGCAATTAAGTGGCGCCATTGTAACGAACAACCAAGCCTTTACACAAACTAAAAAGGCGCATTTTAGCTGATACAAATACTTAAAAGTGGTTATGTTGATTGTTTTAAATCAGCAATTTAAATTAGGGATTTAAATTATGCGGATAATAATTTTACTATTGAATATATAAAGGCCGAATCACAGCATGATTAGGCCTTTATTATGAAAAATAAACTTCAATTACATTGAATTTTATTTACTTGATTTTAGTTTATAGCTCAAAATCTTTTTTGAATTTCAAACCAAATTCACTGCGGTCATTACTGCGCATTACACCAACAAAACCTGATTGTTGTAGGCGACCAACATCGTAAACTTCGTTTAGAACGTTTTCACCATACAGTGTAACTTCCATATCGCCATATGGATTAGTGTACGAAATATTAAAACCAACTAGTTCACGAGAATCAATAGTCTCACTTTGGTTGTAAACTGATTGACCTTGCATTTCACTGCGATACGAATAATTAGCATTAAACGCAAGTGTTGCGCCACTCTCTAAATCCATAAAGTAAGAAGGTGCAACCATGACAGTCCAGCGTGGCGTCAGTGCTGGTGAATCGCCTTTACCTATGCCTTGTACGCCCTCAGCCACTTCTGTTATTTCAGAATCTAAATAACCAACTGCACTACGAATAGTAAAGTCATCGGTAATAGCAACAGTTGTTTCAAGCTCAATACCTTGCGCTTTAGATTGACCTGCATTTTCTACAATTGTTACAAAGCCACCACCCGCTGTTGGATCTGAAAACGGCAATGCTAAATCGGTGTAATCAGTCACAAATACCGCAAGCATCATAGATACATTTTCGTGTACTTGGCCTTTTAAGCCCATTTCGTAGTTAATCGCTTTTGTTTCGTCAAACGATACAAATTGATCTGGTCCACCAAATGGACGCGGTGGAAAACCACCTGTTTGATAGCCTTTTTGAATCTGGCCATAAACATTCATATTATTACTAAGCTGATAAGAAGCATTTACATCCCATGTAACTGCATCAAAATCAGCACTTACATATTTACGAGTTGGAAATGATGGGAATATAGCATTTGCATCTTTCTTATCTTTTGAATAACGAAGGCCACCACCTACCGTTAAATCGTCAGTTAAATCGTAGCTGGCATTTATATATGCTGCATACGAATTAGTTTCTTGGTTAATTTCAAATTCGCCGTAACCGCCAAATGATTCTGTTACACCATCATTCAACAAGCCATTAGGTGTATTAAATGGGCTGAATACAAATGGGCCTGAACGTGTAAAGCCATCTTCATTAAAAAAGTAAAGACCAGATACAAAGTCCATATTATCGAATGTTGCATTTAGCTGAACTTCAAATGAGTACTGATCAGCACCGCCCTCCTCTGGAAACTCAGACAAGTTTAAAGGTGATGCATCATCATCTAGGCCACCTTCATACTCAGATGTACGGTAGCTTGAGATAAACTTAGTGGTATAAGTATCGTTAATTGCCCAGTCGGCTGAAAACGATGTGCCCCAACCTGAGTAAGAGGTAGATTCAATACCTGCAACAGTTGTGCCTAAATCATCAGGGTCTGATGGAATTAAATCTTGAGTCAATAATGGGAAGTCGCCATTAAAAACATCATTTGAGTCTAGTGGGTCTGTCAATTCAATTGTATAAGGCGATTGGCCAGATTCGTTATCAACACCATCTAAAGAAAAAGTGAATGCTAAGTCGGTATTTGCTTGCCATTTAAGTGCAACACGACCACTAAATTCTTCTTCCTCACCAATTTCTTTTTCTGGGTTTGCTAAATTAACAGCTTCGCCCACACCATCACGTGTTTTGTACGATGCACTTGCAGACATACTTACATCATCTGTTAGTGAGTTATTAAAATAAACATCACCGGCAATACGTCCACGACTTCCCAGCTTAGCTGTAGTAGTAACAATACCTTCATCACCAGGTTGCTTTGTAATTACATTTACAGCGCCACCTAATGTATTACGGCCATATAAAGTACCTTGTGGGCCACGAAGCACTTCAACACGCTCAACATTAGGTAATGATAAGTTAGAACCCATTTGACGACCTAAGTACACACCATCAAGATACACACCCACACCCGGATCGGTAGTTATTATGTGATCTTGCAAACCTATACCGCGGATAAATACAGACGCATGCGCAGAATTGCCCACGCCATAGCGGGTAATATTTAAATTTGGAACATATTTACCAATATCTTCTAGGTTACTCATATTGGCTTTATCAATTAGGTTAGCGCCAATTGAAGTGATAGCGGTTGGAGATTCAAACAGGCTCTCTGTACGTTTACGAGCTGTGACTTCTATCTTTTCAAATGCGTCTTGTTTAGCTGTTGTTTTAGTTTCTTCGGCGTTTACAGAGGTAGTGAGTGCAGCAAAAATTGCTAGACTTAGCTGTGAGAGGTTACGTAATTTCAAAATATTCTCCAAAGGATACCGTGTGATTTAGTTATGCATTTATACTTAAGAGTATAAATTTCAGGCATAAAAAAAGATGCGTAATGCATCTTTCCTCTGGATGGGTATTATATGACAGAATTGTGAAGAAATGTATAAATTATTTAAATAAATGCATAAAGAATAAAAGCAATTTAGGCATTGTTGGCTTTAGGTGGATTATCATAAATAAAGAACATTAATATCAACCTCACTAAAAAGCTGTTTTAAAACAAAAAACCGCATAAATACAATTTTAAAAAGCACATAAAACGTATTTTACACATGTACTTTAGTGTATAAAAAAAGAGCTACAACACATTCTCCTATCATTGAAATTAACTAAAAATAAGAATATAGTACTAAAATGTAGTCTATGGATAGAATATTATGAATATTGAAAACACAGCTGATAAAAGCCTCAAATGCTTCACAAATCCAAATTACACTTCACTTTTTTGTGTTGCAGCTGACTTCAACGTTTTACTTGTTAATTATCAAGCTTTAAACGTCATTACCAATTATGAACTTATTAATCAATTCATGCTAAAAAATGGTCACCAAGGACTGGTAATTTTTGATGTGCCAAAAGACTGCGATGTACTAGCATTAAAAGAGTGGCCAAATTTAAAAGGATTGTTTTACGAAGGCACTGACGAAGTACTACTTCAACAAGGATTAGAAGCCATTGAACAAGGAAAGTTATGGTTCCCTCGTGCAGTAACCGATGATTGGATGAGGCAAATGCTAGCGAGTGAACAACAAACTACGCTGCAATCAAACAACTTAACCTGCAAAGAAATGAAAGTATTAAACTTATTATTTTCTGGCTTACATTCAAGTGCAATTGCCGACACTTTATTTATAAGTGAAGCTACTGTTCGCGTCCACCTACACAAGGTTTACCAAAAAATTGCTGTAAAAAATAAGCAACAAGCATTACTTTGGTGTCAAAAAAACTTAAATAGAATTAATAGTTAAGTGGGCTTATTTGAAACCTTATTATGTCAGAATATTCACCGGCAGCTTGCCTTTCAAAATCATTTAGCTGAATTTTTAAAGGTAATAAATAAACGGTTTGCCCTGAATATGAGAATTTATGTTGTGATACGTTATTTAGTTCAAGCCAACTTCCTGCCAGATCTAGACTGTAATTAATTGCATATTTATCTCTATAGAGACTGTGTATTAATTTACCATTATTATCTGAACTTACAGATAATTGAATATCTGAATTAGTAACAACTTGTAAACTAGGTAACATAGTGTATTCCTTACCCGGTATTAGCTCTCCCAAATTAATAGTATTTGAAAATGTATTATACCCAAGTACAGAAAGACTTGTTCTAGGCGCAATATTTTCTTGAATGCTATATTCTCGTTCATCTAACAACTTGCTCCCCTGATCGTATAATTTCATTTGGAGTCTATCTGTATAGACACCAGCTTTAATCGGCGTTCCTGATGGTATTAGTAATGACAATATCGTCGAAGAATTAGTAAAGCTCAACTTTAAAGTTGATGTGCTAACTAACCGACTCTGTATACTTTGCATTTGGTACGGAAGACTTTGAAATTGCCCTTTCAACTGAGCTTGGTTCTCACTTGTAATCAAGAGCTGTAATTGACAACTCTCATCATTAATAACGCTTATACGTAGCTCTTTCTTAGAGTCTACTTGCTGTAAGGCATGGTAGCTTTCAAAATCATCATAAATATGTTCAACCTTATCGAACCTAGCAGCACATTGCGCATGAATTAAAGGCGTAAAAATAAATAGTGCTAAACCACCCAATAATAAACTTACTTTTTTATTGTACATAAATAGCTCCTTTGCGCTGTAATTGTTCACCTTCAGATACTTCAATCGTAAAATGTGACTTTTCTGCATTCTTAAGTGTAATTTCATAATTACAGGCGGTTAAACCTGTTAATGCAAATCGTCCTTTTTTATTCGTAAAAAATGTATGCTCTTTCTTACTACTATTATCTAAACAAATAGCCGTTCCAACCTGTAACGATAGTGGCTTTTTTTGTTGGTCGTACAGCGTTGCAATGACTGATATGTTAGCGGCAGTCCCTATTGTAATTGCATGACCCGTTCGATAAGGTGAATAAAGAGTAATAATACCAGAACCTATATCATACCCTGGCGCTAAGTTATCAATATCGACTGCAACGTTGGTTGAGGCGTATGAACTTATATCGTTCAATAAAATAGTCTCGAAGTCTTCATTATCTGCCCTATATTCATCTTCATATTGCCCCAATATAACTTTTTTTCCTTTAAGGCTAGAGTGAGGTTTTACTAAAGCGAAGCTATCGTATATGGGTTTCCCAACAGCCCAACTCTTATCTGCAAATGCTATACTTGACGCCAAGCTTAATCGGCTCTGATGGTAAGCTGAGTCCTCATTAAATTGCTCGTAAAAACTCCCATGATCAAAGTTCATAACAAAACGATTCGCGTTATATTGAGTATTTAAATCAAAAATAGCTTCATTTTGATCATTTTTTTCAAGCCCAGCTCTTATGTTCAAAGCTCCAACATAGCGCTGATTACTATCTTGAGAGAATTCTAAACGTGTTTTGTCACGCCTAGATTGGTGAGATAATTTAGCCCGTCGAGTATTAGAAAACTTATAAGTGACAGACAACCTTACATCCCATTGACTTTCTTCAGCGAGACCCTCCCACTGCCCACCTAAACTATATCTCCATTGGCTATTATCGATCTCACCAGAAAGACTAACCCCAATTGATTTATCAAATTGAGCTTCATCATATGACCTTGATAAGCTTGTAAAAAAAGATGTTTGCGTATTATCGCCCCAAAAAAAACTATAATTAGCCTGAATATAATGCTCTCTTAAGCGAGAACTAGATTGAGAATCAGGCCGATAACCAAGGCCTGTAAAATATCTTGATGAGTATTCATAACCCACCGTAATGTCAGTGTTATTATCACTATGATTTCTATAGTTACTATAAACAATGCGATAAGCATGGCCTGTTTTTTCATTGAAACTTATCGCATTTTCAAACGCAATCTGTCCAATTTTAGCTGCATAAATATTTTTAAAACCAACCTGCTGAGAATACTCATCACCCTGTACTGCCGCACCCGCTGTCCAGCTAGGTGTAATGCCATNCTCGTCGTAATCATAATCTAGCTCACTACCTAAGCGTGAAGGAACGCCTAAATGAAACTCATATTCAAGTTGCCCTTGAGCAAAAAGATCTAAACCTGTCGTTACGTCAAAATCAACAAAACGCACAACTCCTGCTATATCAGTGATCCTCAAAGTAATATTATTGCTTCCTTCATTAAGGGGAATATCATCAAGAGAATATATACCTGCGGCTAAATTAAGTTTTTGTACTATCCGCTCGCCAACTAACACCTCTACAGAGGATGGACTCTCTAAGGTAAAGCTACGAGAAGCACTGGGTCTGATAGGTCTGTCAGAAACTAGCGAAAAATCATGTGAAAGCGACAAACCTAGTACCCGTGCTGTTGATTGAAAATAACTACCTGAGCTATAATTATCACCGACTGATATACGTAACCCACTAAGCGGTAGGTCATGTATTATACGAGTACCTAAGCGCCTAATATTTGATGAAGTAGGAGCTACTTCAGATAAATACTCCACTTCGTTTTCTAAAACCCAGCCTTCCCAGCTCACTACCATTTCAGAGCGAATAGCTAAGAGCTCATCTGTTGTGTCCTCGCCTTTATCTTGCTGATAAAAATAACTTGAATAAGCATTAACAAATCCACTTAGTTTAGCGGGTTCCGATGCTGTTAAATTCCTTGAATCAGATTTTAAACTTAGCTGTTGAGGGCGAGTCAGTGTAAGAGGTACTGATATTTCTAAGCTAAAATCACTCATATCGAATGAAATATTATATCCAAATGACTCTAATGCTTTTGTATCAATGACATTCTTATTAACTTTAGACTCTAAAGAATCAAAATCTTCTGAAAATAAAAGTCGTTCGAATGAAACTTTAATTTCACTCCATTTGAGTGATAAATTATCATTTGGGTCAACTGCAAGAGTTAATTTACCAATAGCATTTTTATTCAGTTCTGCTTCAACACTGAGTTCGATGGTTCTTTTAGACGGGTTAATTTTTGAATAACATAATTGAGTAAAGCTCAATAAAAATATGCATAATAAAACTCGCATAACTAGCGAGCCAGCACTAAACGTAGATGATTTAAACTTCCTTCCTGTAAAGATTGTGGCATAGGGACTTTTATGACACTGGTGCTATGAGGAGCAAAAAAAACATCGTATCCGTTTGCTTTTAATTGATCTTTTAAAATTCGATCGCTCAGGGTTTTATTTTTAGTGATTTTTATTTCATAATCACTTAATCGTCCTGCCCCTTTTCCTTCATTTAATACTTCAGTGACGATAAAGCCATCCTCGACATGAGGTTCTTTTATAGTCAGTTTAGGAACTAATCGAGGTTGATCCAAATGAACAATTAAATTTACATTTAACAGCATCGTAAGTTGTGACTGTTTATTTATAGACTGGTTTGCAATGGGCTGCTCAATCAAACTAACTTGATAGCTTTTATCTGTACTAGGAAGTTTTTTATCTAACCACCTAAATTGCAACTGCTGGCTTTGCCCTGGTTGCAAAAATAGCGATGGAGGAAAAACCCACAATGGAGAGTCATCTAAAGAAATTAATTTAGGCGTGCCTTGAGAAAAGTCAATTTCGTAAATTTGGATATCAAAAGCAATGTCTCTTGGTAACTGATTGTGAACCAAGCTAGAAGCGTTACTTGAACGACTATCAGGGGAGAAAGTAACCACCATAGGCGTTACTTCTACAGCAAAGGTCGGTGCAATTACAATTACATATATAAGAAAGTAACTGCATATCCGCAGCATTAAAAATTGACCTCTAGATCACTGCTTGCTGCATTAAATTTTGTTGGAATTTTTATTGAGACCTCACGGCTAGATTTTGGTAATAAAATTTTTCCAGTCAGTGCTTTACTCAATTCAGCCCCTTCTAATAATAGCTCTTGATCATCGCCTTTAATAAGCCACTGTGCCTGCGATAAGCGAATATATTTATTGCCTGTATTTTCC
Source organism: Pseudoalteromonas sp. TAB23 (assembly GCF_000498075.1). Classification (NCBI taxonomy): domain Bacteria; kingdom Pseudomonadati; phylum Pseudomonadota; class Gammaproteobacteria; order Alteromonadales; family Pseudoalteromonadaceae; genus Pseudoalteromonas; species Pseudoalteromonas sp. TAB23. Next base: position 8,257 of record NZ_AUTP01000280.1, on the reverse strand, counting down.
AGAAGCACATTCCATGTTTCTGTATCTACTTGGCGTTTATTTTTAATTAATAATTTTGCCTCAGCACCTTTAGGCACCACATTAAATAAAGTCCTAAAGCTAACTGACATACCAACGCCTGACTGCCCCGCTTTCTCTAAATCAACAGATACCTGATCAATGGCTACACGGTACGCTTTCGAATTTTCTAATATTGGTTCCCCAATATATCGAACAATTACTGATTGACTTTTCCCGGACGGAATAATTGTAGTCATAGGAATAATTAAAAAGTCATCTTCGTTCGCTTTTAATGTTTCATCACCGTTAGGTGCAATTAATAAATCAAAAGCAGATATTTCGATAGTTAAAGGACTGTCTGAAGGATTTGATATGCGAATTGTCTGTTGTGATTGGCTACCTGATGATTCAAGCTCTGCGACCATTGGTTTAACTTGAAAAGCCAGTGTAGAATAAGAGCTGAGTAAAAGTATCATTAAAAAGATATAACGCATATAGAGTCCCTCCTGCTAAATTAAAAGGCAGTAATTACTGCCTTTTATTATGCTAATTAGTTAGCTGTTATTGCCAACATCAGCGTATCTGCATAAGTACCGGCATAAACAGGCTCTTGAGTCACAGTTAATAAAATATTACCTGTGACTCCTCCTGCAGCAAGCGTTGACGAACCAGGCTGACTTTGCGATTCTGTCTGATCATTTTGACCATTTTCAGCTGAAAGTGTAAAATTAAATGCGTCTGCAGTTAACATTGCTGTGTAGCCAACACCTTGATTTTCTTGATCAGCATTCTGTAAATGCCCTTCAGATGTCGTTAATGACATAGTAGCACCATCGGCATCGTTACATTGCAAATCAAAGCCTACGTTTTTAGTCGCACCATTTGTTAATGTTTGGAAGAATTGTGTTGTGTTAATATTACTCACTGCACAAACCGATGACACTGCACCACCAACATTAAGGTTTTCAGCAAATGCTGCGCCAGATGTTAGAGTTGCAATTGCTGATAACACGATTAACTTTTTCATTTTAATATTCCTTATCCATGTGACATATTTGTTTATATTTTATAGTTAGTGTTTACCAAACTCCACCAGATACAACCGATGGTGTCATTTCTATGCGAAGCACATCCTGGTAGCTTCCGGCATAAATTAAAGGCTCATCTAGTTTTAACTGTAATTTAGCTACACTGTTAAATAAAATCTTATCAACATCAAAATTGTACATAGATTTGAGCTCAAGTGCTGTTGCGGAAACGTCGCTTGAAACGCCCTCTATTGACCAATTAATATTATAAGCATTTATTTGAGTACTTTGCTGGTGGCGCAGGCCACCATTTTCAGATTGCATTGATACTCGCATAGGTGAATTACAATTAATCACTAGCTTTGTACTCGCAAGGCCATCTGAAGAAAACTGAAGGTTGTTATTTTGAGTAGTAAAGCCGCACACTGGTGAAATATGACCTACCAGAGTTAAACTTACTTCATCATTACTGAATGCATTCATTGCAAAGCAACATAATAAAAACCAAGTTAGCTTCTTCATCAGCGCCATTTCCTTTGAACAACCTAGCTAAGACAGGAGTAATCTTATGATAAAAACACCGTTTAGAAAGTTTCTATTTGCTTATATCTAGCTTTACTTATTAATAATTTCGACTATGCAACACTATAAAATATAAACATTTAAACTAAATAACTTATGTAAAACACTTATAATTAAATGTTAACAAATCTATATGGTAGTAAATGCAATACTTACGGCTTGTAAGTTACATTAAGACGTTATAAACAAGAATCACCAATCGTATGCTTTATATCCAACCCCAGTACTAAACATTTTTAAACACAAACATTCGCACCTGATTAATTTAAAAAACAAAATAATATTGACTAAAAATTAAATAAAAACTTTAAACCATTCTGTTTATTAGATAAATACTCGTTATGCACTTATACTAATAAAGAAATCAACATGTAAATAACAAATAGGAACAACATATGAAAAAGCTATCTGTAGCAGTGGCTGTATGTGCAGTTTTAGCATCTAGCTATGCTAGTGCTGAGGTAAGAATTAATGGTTTTGCATCAATTGTCGGTGGTAAAAGTCTGGAAGATGATCGCGGCCGCTATGGCTATGATGATGACATTTCGTTTAAAAATGAAAGTGTGTTTGCACTGCAGTTATCTACTGACTTACAAGAAAAATTAAGTGCGACAGCACAAATTGTAGCTCGTGGTAATAATGATTTTGATGCAGAATTTGAGTGGGCTTACTTAACTTATGAATTTAATGATGAGTTTCAATTAAGCGCTGGTAAAATGCGAGTGCCTTTTTACCGTTATTCTGACTTTATTGATGTAGGTTATGCATACCGTTGGGTGCGTCCACCAGAGTCAGTATACAGCATCCCTTTTTCTACTTACGAAGGGTTAAGCTTACTTTATAATTCGCAACTTGGTGACTGGGATTCTACAGTACAAGTCATTTATGGTAGCTTCGATGGTGAAATTGAAGCCGTCACTTACCATGATAAAGCTGAATTAACTGATATCGCCGGTATCAATTGGACGCTATCTTATGACTGGTTTAGTGCACGTGCTGCTTATTTAATCGCAGACACATCAATAGCACTTGGTCAGAATGATACTGACGATATAGTTGGTGCTCAAATAAATGAACTTGAAAACGTATTGCGTCAAAGCGGGTTAACAGCACAAGCAGATGATCTTGATATTAATGAAGACGACGGTACGTTTATTGGCATTGGTTTTTCAATTGATTATAACAATGTGTTATTTGATGCCGAGTATACTCAATTTGAAGTTGACAATAGCCTTTTAGCTAAACAGACTCAGTATTATGCTTCTGTTGGTTACAGAATGGATGACGTAATTGTACACTTCACTTATGAAGATAATGACGATGAGCATGAGTCCTCTCGTTACAATCAAATCCAAGCTATCCCTTCACTAAATAGTGATCTAAACAGCGCATTAGATGGAGTTAAATCACAAAGTAATGTGTATACAATTGGTACGCGTTATGATTTTCATCCTTCCGCTGCTTTCAAGATCGACTTTAGTCGTTTTGAAGATGACATAACTGATACAGAGACGGATGTTGTAGCTGTTGGTGTAGATCTTGTCTTTTAATTGGAGCTTATGATGAAAAAATTAATTTTAGTAAGTGCACTTTCATTGTGCTCAATTAATGTATTTGCAGAAGTTGCTGTGATTATTAATCCAAGCAATGCTAGCTCTGTAGATGCTGACACAATAAAAAAGATTTATCTGGGAAAAAGTAAGTCATTTAGTAATGGCGATAAAGTTAATCCTATAAATCAAGACGGTACATCTGTAGCTGATGAATTTAACGACAAAGTAGTGGGTAAGTCTAGCAGTCAGTTAAATGCATATTGGTCAAAGCTTGTATTTACAGGTAAAGGTACCCCGCCTGAAAAACTAACATCTGACCAAGCTGTTATTGATTTTGTTGCAGCTAATGGAAATGCAATTGGCTATGTTGATAGCGCTAAAGTGACCGATAAAGTAAAAGTTATTGCGACCTTTTAGCAGTGAAATTGATATAAAAAACCACCCAGAGGTTAATACAGATAGGTTGAGAAATATTTAACTAATCGATAAACCGGCCTTCGGGTTCCTTTATGAAGGCTTCTGAATTTATTCAGAGGCCTTTTTTTGCAACCCACTACAACACTTTCTCTAGCCAATAGCTACGCACCCAATTCAGAAGACTTCTGTCAACTGAGTGTTACGACGTGTGCAATTAATATTATTAACTTAATTCAGACTATGTTTATTGAGATCTCAGGGAGCATCCCTAAATAAATAGAGCAATAGTAAGCTAAAGTAGAGCATCACATATTACTAATAAAGCGAGAGTGGACATATACTAGGTATGTCAAACCAATTATCCAAACAAAAAAGCCAGTCAGCGGTTAACTAACTGGCATCAACCCTAGGGTAGATTTTTATACTGGCTCAGTACTAAGCTTTACTCGATTCTAAACTTAGCGGTTGCATCTAATAGGTTATCAGATAGGTAATGTAGGTTTTTGGCTACGTCGCGTACAGCAAGTAATGAGTCCATAGTATCTTCGAACGATACATGCATATTTGACACATTATCTACTACCATAGCTGCAACGGATGTTTGTTCTTCAGTTGCTGCTGCTATTTGCGAATTCATACCATTAATTTCTAACATTTGCTCTGCGATTTTCTCTATTGAAATACCTGTTTTTTCTGCGGCTGTAGCATTATCTGTTGCCATATCACGTGCTGAAGTCATAGCAGCTACAGATTCATTTGCGGCAGTCGTTAATGATCCCAATAGTTCACGTATTTCATTAGTAGAATGTGCAGTGCGAGAAGCCAGTTCACGAACCTCATCTGCCACTACAGCAAAGCCTCTTCCATGTTCACCTGCTCGTGCAGCTTCAATAGCAGCATTAAGAGCAAGTAAGTTTGTCTGATCTGCAATAGACGTAATTACATTCAAAATCTGCGATACATTTTTTGTATCGTCCGCAAGCTTATTAATAGTCCCTGCAGCTCGATTAATTTCATCACTGAGCGTACGAGAAGCGGTAACTGACATCTGTACTTGTGTACGACTTTGTTCAACTTCTTTCTCGGCCGTTTCAGCAGCGTGAGAAGCGTTAGCAGCAGATTCTGATATATCACCAACACTCTGCTTCATTTCTTCCATAGATTGCTTAACAATTTCAGCATCAGTGGTTTGCTTTGTTGTAGCACGCTCAGCTTGTTCCATACCTTGAACTAGTCGTGTTGAGTTTTCCATTAAAGGCTCACATACAGCAATAACTTCAAGAACTGTTTCTCTTAGTAAGGAAATAAATGCGTTAAAATTAATAGAGACTTGGCCAATTTCGTCTTCTGAGTTAACAGATAGCTGTGTGCTTAAAGAACCATTGCCGCTTGCTAATAAACTAAGGTTGTTAGCTGCATCACTCGCAGATGAACCTATATTCTTAGCAATCCAAATAGCCATAAACAATAATAAAATTAATGAAATAATGGATACAGCTAACATTAGAGTTAATGCTTCATCAGAGCGCGCTTTAGTGTTGGCAACCAGTTCAAAAAAACGATTATCCGCTTTTTGTTGAGCGCCTTTAAAACTTTCTAAAACAGATCCATATAAACTTGTTTTAAGCTGCGCTTGTTGCTGAATCTTACTAAAATCAGCAGTACCGTTAACCATACCTGTAGCAATACTTGAGGATATTTTTTCATAATCTGACAACTCATTAATAATATCGTTATTAATGTAGGAGTTATTAAGCTGCGTTATTAAGGTAATATTAGACTCTAAAGTTTGATATACCTCGTCTGCTTTAACGATAAGGTCTTGCTCACCAAACGTAACCGCTTGGGTATAAAGTTCATCAAGTTTTTCTAAAAGCCCTACGTTTTGCGACGTTATTTTTACAACTTTATACGATGAGTTACTCATTTCATCGAGAGAAACCTTATTATCATTCATAGCTAAATAGTTTATCAATACGATCACTATAAAAGCCACTACCGCAATGCATGTTATTGCATGTATTTTTTTTGTTATGCTTAGGTTTTGAAAAGAGAAGCCTGAAGCCATACNTCGGCTTGATATCTATAAGTGTGAGCTAAATTTGTAATATTTCTAGTTTTTTCTAACAAATAGAAGGATTATTTAACAACAACCACACACTGTCCAAAAAACAATCACAATAAATTACAGATACAAAAAAACCAGTAACATCACTGCTACTGGTTTCTAAATTTGGTGCGGATGGGGGGACTTGAACCCCCATGCCCTAAAGCACCACCCCCTCAAGGTGGCGTGTCTACCAATTCCACCACATCCGCATTTTTTAAGCTTTCGCTTAATTGTTAAACATGTGATTTATTTGAGGACTATAAATCGTTTAACGATAGCTTTACGCTAAATTAGTTTGGTACGTCAGAGCTTTGCTCTTTAGTAGATGTTACTGGAACATCTTCTTCAACAGGAACTACTGTTTCTACTGCTGGAGCTGCTTCTAGGTTTTCCCATTCGTCAGTCTTTTTAATTTGACCAGCAGTTAGGTTTCCTAACACAATGCTTAATACAAAAAATACCGTTGCTAAGCTTGTGGTTGTTTTTGTCATAAAGTTACCTGCACCTGACGAACCAAAAACTGTGCCTGATGCACCAGCGCCAAATGAAGAACCCATATCTGCGCCTTTACCTTGTTGAATTAAAACCATTCCAACTAGAGCCAAAGCCACAACTAAATAAACTACTAATAAAATTTCGTACATCTTATACAGTCCCTTTTGCACTGTTACAGATTGCAGTAAAAGATTCTGCTTTTAGACTTGCGCCGCCAATTAAGCCGCCATCTATATCTGTTTGTGCAAATAATAATTCGCTATTTTTTTCATTAACGCTACCACCATATAAGATGGTAAGCCCTTGTGCTAAATTGCTATCAAGTGATGCAATTTTGTCACGGATAAATTTATGAACAGTTTGTGCCTGCTCTGGCGATGCAGTCTTACCTGTGCCTATGGCCCAAACGGGCTCGTATGCTATCACAGAATCTTTCAGTGCTGCTACACCTAATTTCTCTATTACTGCATCAATTTGTGCAGCAACTACTTGTTCGGTTTGGCCGTTTTCTTGCTCACTTTCGCTCTCGCCTACACATAATATTGGTGTTAACCCAACTTGCTGTGCTCTAGCAAACTTTTCAGCGACTGTTGCATTACTTTCGTTATAAATACTGCGGCGTTCAGAATGACCAACGAGTACGTAAGTTGCACCTAAATCTTTTATAAGCTGCGCATCAACTTCACCAGTATATGCGCCAGGTGTATTTTCAGAAACAGTTTGAGCTCCTGTAGAAACACCGCTAGCTACCATTGCTGGTACAAGTGGGAATGGAGGAAATAAAACAATGTCCATCTCTTGTGATTTTACATCGTTAATAGCGTCAGACATTTGTTTAACTAACTCTAAAGAGCCATTCATTTTCCAGTTGCCTGCGACCATCGCCTTGCGTATTGCCATTATCCACTCCACATTAGAAAGCGGGCGAGATATTAACTTTTCTCGCCCAAAGTTACAAGAGATTATTGTTATTAATCAGTTTGTTTGCTCATAGATTCTACAACAGCTGCAATTTTTTGAGCGCTGTCTATTACAATCTTTTCTTGCTCGGCTTCAACCATAACACGAACCACAGGTTCAGTGCCTGACTTACGCAGTAAAACACGGCCTTTATCGCCTAAAGCAAGCTCTACTTCTGCTACAGCTGAAAGCACTTCTGGTGCTTTTGTCGGGTCAGTTCCAGCTGTATAACGCACGTTAATCATCTTCATTGGATACTTGGTAAAACCAGCGCCTAAGTCTTGCAATGTACGATTTTGTGCAACCATAGCAGCAAGTACTTGTAAGCTTGAAATAATACCATCACCCGTGCTAATTAAGTCTAGATTCAGTACATGGCCTGAGCTTTCACCGCCAATTTTCCAGCCTTTTTGCTGTAGTAATTCCATAACATAGCGATCACCCACTTTACTGCGAGCAAACTCGATACCTTTTGCTTTTAAAGCGTTTTCAAGACCCATGTTAGACATAACAGTACCAACTACACCACCACCCAAATTATCATCTTGGGCTGCTTGGCAAGCAATAATATAAACCAGATCATCACCATCAAAAACACGGCCATTATGATCAACCATCATCACGCGATCACCATCACCATCGTATGCAATACCTACGTCGGCTTTAAATTCAAGCACTTTACGTTTAAGGGTATCTACGTGAGTAGCGCCACATTCATGGTTGATATTAACGCCGTTAGGCTCACACGCATGTGTTATTACTTCTGCGCCAAGTTCACGCATAACAGAAGGTGCAATATGATAAGTTGCGCCATTTGCGCAATCGACAACAATTTTAAGACCTTCTAAAGACAGGCCTTGCGGGAACTGGCTCTTACAAAACTCTATATAGCGGCCATCCGCACTGACTAAACGCGATGCTTTGCCTAATTTATCTGAAGCAACACATGTCATTTGCTCATCAAGCATCGCTTCAATTTCAAGTTCTACTGCATCATCAAGCTTTAAGCCTTGACCATTGAAAAACTTAATACCGTTATCGTAATACGGATTATGTGAGGCACTAATTACAATACCTGCCTCAGCACGAAATGTTTGCGCTAAATAAGCAAC